>JAYRDY010000005.1:0-26735 GCA_041909215.1 Cloacibacterium sp.
GATATTTGGGTTTCTTTGAAAAAAACATTGACGGAAGAATTGACCCAAGAACATTCTTCGCTCAAAAATTACCTTCACAAAAACATTGCAGAATTTTCTGAAAACCTAAGAACTGACGAAAAACTTCAGCATAAAATTGACCATTGGATAAGAGTTACTGCTTATAAATACATCTTGCGAAACACCAATAAATTCGGGGATTTGATTGCAGATACTGTAGGAAACTGGCAAGGAAAAGAACTCTCCGAAAAACTTGAATTAGAAGTTGGGAAAGACTTACAATTTATTAGAATTAACGGAACTTTAGTTGGTGGATTGGTTGGGTTGTTAATTTACAGTGTTGCGCAGTTGATATGATCTTTCACAACTAACTAGTTAATCAATATTTTTCTAAAATCTTCTTATTAATTTCATTAATCAATTCAGGTCCTTCATAAATAAAACCCGTATAAATCTGCACCAAACTTGCACCAGCTTCCAATTTTTCTAAAGCATCTTCAGCACTGTGAATTCCGCCCACGCCGATGATTGGGAAAGAACGGTTAGACTTTTCTGCCAAATATCTGATGACTTCTGTACTTTTTTCACGGATTGGTTTTCCAGAAAGTCCGCCGTTTCCTATTTTTTCCAAAGTTTCTTTTGAGGTTTTGAGGTTTTCTCTTGAAATGGAAGTGTTGGTTGCAATTACGCCATCAATTTTGGTTTCTGCTACCAATTCTACAATTTCATCGAGTTGAATTTTATTGAGATCTGGAGCGATTTTCAGAAGAACGGGCTTTGGATGAGCATATTCAGCATTCACTTTCTGAATTTCTGTAATCAGTTCCTTTAAATAATCTGCGTCTTCTAACTTGGCGTGACTAGAAACATTAGGGCAACTCACATTCAGTACAAAATAATCTACAAAATCGTGCAAACCTCGGAAACATTCTACATAATCTGCGGTGTAATTTTCGGGTAAAGTGTTTGTGTTTTTACCAATATTTCCACCGATGATTACTTTATGAGGAGATTTTTTAAGATTCTCTACAATTTTTGCTAAACCTTCATTATTAAAGCCCATTCTGTTGATAATTCCTTCATCTTCTATTAGTCTGAAAAGACGTTTTTTCGGATTACCAGATTGTGGTTTTGGCGTTACGGTTCCTATTTCTACAAATCCGAAACCTAAATCTGCCAATTCATTAAACAGCACTGCATTTTTGTCAAACCCCGCAGCTATACCTACTGGATTTTTGAATTTCAAGCCGAATAATTCTCGTTCGAGACGTTTATCTTCGATTGGTTTTGGGAAGAATATTTTGGTTAAAAAACCGAAGTTTTTAAGAATAAAAAAGGTGAAATGATGAACTTTTTCAGGATCAAATTTGAAAAAAATCGGACGAAGAAGTGATTTGTACATTTTGAAAAAAGGTTTTACAAATTTAGTGTTTTTTTGCTCGCAAAGTCAAAAAGTGTTTCACAAAATGCGCAAAGTTTTTTGAAAATTTTTGTTGATGAAATTTCTCGCTGATTTTGCTGATTTTGCTGATTTTTTAGTGAAAGAATAATCAAAACGTGATTTCTAGCCCTGATTGAGCGATTTGTTTGAGCTCTTTTTATTTTTTGTAGGAACGCGCCAAGAGGCGCGTTCGGAATTGGTGCTGGAAAAATAAAAAAGCGAGTCGCGAAAGCAGGACTGCAATTGAAAAAGAATCACAAAACGTGTTGCTTCTTATTTTTATTGATATTAAAATCTTGAAAATTATACTGATTTTTTGAAAATCAAGCGCTTTTAATGTCTTTAAATTCACTATTTTTGCAATTAAATTCAATTAAAGATGGCAAAACAAGAAGACGTTTTCAAGAAGGTGGTTTCTCACGCAAAAGAATATGGTTTTATTTTCCCGAGTTCTGAAATTTATGACGGACTTTCGGCGGTTTACGATTATGGACAAAATGGTGCTGAGCTGAAAAACAACATCAAACAATATTGGTGGAAAGCAATGGTGCAACTGAATGAGAATATTGTAGGACTGGATTCTGCAATCCTAATGCACCCAACTACTTGGAAGGCTTCTGGACACGTAGATGCTTTTAATGATCCTTTGATTGATAATAAAGACTCTAAAAAGCGTTTCCGTGCAGATGTTTTGATTGAAGATTATTGCGCAAAACTAGAAGATAAGGCGCAAAAAGAAATTGAAAAAGCGGCAAAAAGATTTGGTGATGCTTTTGATAAAGCTCAGTTTGAGGCTACCAATCCTCGAGTTATAGAATACAGAGAAAAACAAAAAACCATTCTTTCTAGAATGGCAAAATCTCTGGAAAATAATGATTTAGCTGATGTAAAAGCACTCATTGAAGAATTAGAAATTGCTGATCCTGACACGGGTTCTAAAAACTGGACTGATGTAAGACAATTCAACCTTATGTTCGGGACTAAATTAGGAGCTTCTGCGGAAAATGCAATGGATTTATACCTGAGACCAGAAACCGCACAAGGTATTTTTGTGAATTTCTTAAATGTACAGAAAACTTCTCGTCATAAATTGCCTTTCGGAATTGCACAAATCGGCAAAGCTTTTAGAAATGAGATTGTTGCGAGACAATTTATCTTCAGAATGAGAGAATTTGAACAAATGGAGATGCAATTTTTCGTTCCACCAGGAACAGAATTGAAATTCTACGAAGAATGGAAACAAAAACGTCTCAACTGGCATTTAGCACTTGGTTTAGGACAAGAAAATTATAAATTCCACGACCATGAAAAACTGGCGCACTATGCCAATGCTGCTGCTGATATCGAATTTAAATTCCCATTTGGTTTCAAAGAATTAGAAGGAATTCATTCTAGAACTGATTTCGATTTATCTGCGCATGAAAAATTCTCTGGAAGAAAATTACAATATTTCGACCCAGAAAGAAATGAAAACTACGTTCCTTATGTAGTAGAAACTTCTATTGGTCTTGACAGAATGTTCTTGGCTTTATTCTCTAATTGTCTGAAAGACGAAGTTTTAGAAGATGGTTCAGAAAGAACGGTTTTATCTCTTCCACCAGCTTTAGCGCCTGTAAAAGCAGCGATTTTGCCATTGGTGAAAAAAGATGGTTTACCAGAATTTGCAGAAAAAATCTTCAATGATTTGAAATATGATTTCAATGTGATTTCTGAAGAAAAAGACAGCATCGGTAAACGTTATAGAAGACAAGACGCTATTGGAACGCCTTTCTGTATTACCGTTGACCATGATTCTCTTGCTGACAACACGGTAACTTTAAGAGAAAGAGACACCATGAAACAAGAACGTGTGAAAGTGGAAGATTTAAGAAGAATTATTGATGAAAAAGTGAACTTTAGAACGTTACTTTCTAAAATTTAAGAAATTCTTTCTGTGAAAAAATATCACAAAGTTCACAAATTTTTAAAATAAAAAAGAAGCTTCGCTTTAATAAGTGAAGCTTTTTTGTTGGCTTTACTCAAAAAAAATCTTGGCGTTCATTGCGAAAATTCTTGGCGACTTTGCGTGAAAATAACTTTTATATCGGGATTTTTTCATGTTTTGTACGCAAAGATTTCTTCTTATATATGAATTCATCAAAATTAATTAACCATGAAAAAATACATCCTTGATCCTACGCTAGATTATTATGTCGTAAAAGAAAAAGAATTTTTATAGTTCATCTGGTTTTTAGATTTCTAAATTATTGCAAAATTACGTGTTTTTAGTATAATTTTTAAAAGTTTAAAAATGCATTTTTTTACCAAAAACATTCACCGAATTCATTTTTAAGGAGTTTTTTATCTTTTTTAGTAAATTTATTTTACAAACAATTCTAAAACAAAAACCCCATAAACTAATGCAAAAAAGAGGGTTTTACACCTTTTTTTTCTTACGTAACCTCCTCAAATATAGGTTTTAACAAATATAATAATAAAGTATTAAAAAGTAAATTGACAATGTTAAAATCGCCAAAAACATGACGATTATCATTGATATAAATCATTTTTGATGGCTGGTAAATTTTAATATTTTAGCCACAGTTAAATATTTAAAATTAAAAACATGAAAAAATTATTATTAGCTGGTGCTTTAGCAATCGTGGGAATGTTTAGTGCTCAAGACAAAGGATTACAAGGAACTTGGTTTGCAACTGCACAAATTGGTTACTCTTCTAATGGTGAGTCAGGAGCTGATAAAAGCACTACTACTGTAGCTTTGCCAATTGTTGGAACATTTGTAGCACCTACCACAGCAGTAGGTATTGGAGCTGGTGTTATCTCAACAAAAAATGGAGACGCAAAAGCAACACATGTTGTTGTTGAGCCATTAGTAAGAAAATATTGGAATGTTTCAGGACCTTTATACTTCTTTGGTCAAGTTGCTGCTCCAATGATTTTCTTTGAAGGAGGTAACTCTCAATATGGTTTAACATTAACTCCTGGTTTAGATTACGTAATGACTAAACATTTCACAGTTGAATTTTCTGCTACTGTAGCAAATTTAGAGTTTAACAAAGTAAAAGGAGGTAGTACTTCTACTTCTTTTGGAGTTAATCCAATGGCACACTCTGCATTCGGAACTAGTGCTCTAGTAGGTTTTAAATTCTTATTCTAAGAATATTAATAACTAAATTATAGTTTTAATTAAAGTCTCTTCTCTTTTGAAGAGACTTTTTTTGTATCCAAAATCTTATTATTTTTGATGAAAATCTCACCCCATGAAACTATTAGGAAAAACGATTAAAGGATTTTTTATTTTCATAGCACTTTTAATTGTGTTAGCTTATGCTTTTAACTATCAGCATCTTTTCAATGCTATTAAATTAACTTATCTAAAAGGCGAAACCAGCGCTACAATAGATGACGGGAAAGACTTCCCTTCAAAAAACATCAGCAAAGGTATTGCGCAACCTTGGCAAAAAGATGCGCTGTACAATAAAACCCCTTTACCGAAAAACATCGTTGAAAATTTAAAAGCAACAAATTCTGCCTCATTTTTGGTAATAAAAAATGGCAAATTAATTCACGAAGAATATTTCGGAGAATACAAATCCAACACCCAAACCAATTCTTTCTCTATGGCAAAAGCAATTACTGCTTTATTGATGGGCTTCGCTATTGAGGACAAAAAAATAAAATCTGAAAACCAAAAATTTGCAGATTTTTATCCAAAATTCAATAAAATAAAATACGGAAACGAATTAACACTGAGAGAATTATCCGCCATGGAATCTGGCTTTTCTTGGGACGAAGACTATAAAAATCCTTTCCTCCAAAACCCTAGAATTTACTATGGCAAAAACATGTCTGAAGCTTTATTTCAAGATCCACAATTTGAAGCTAAACCAGGCAGTAGATTCGAGTATCAATCTGGTACTACTCAATTATTAGGGTTTGCGATTAGAAAAGCGGTTGGTATGCCTCTTTCTTCATATGCATCTCAAAAACTATGGAAACCACTTGGTATGGAATCTGATGCCTATTGGAACACCGATGAAAATGGCATGGAAAAAACGTTCTGCTGTGTAAATGCAATTCCTAGAGATTACGCAAAGTTGGGACAGTTCATGCTTCAAAAAGGAAACTGGAATGGCAAACAATTGCTCGACTCTACTTACATCAAAAAAATGATTACACCAACCAAAAATTCTGGTGGCATTTACGGTATGGGGATTTGGGTAAACAATGATGCACCTTATAAATACTATCAATTTTGGGGATTTACGAGCCAATTAATCATTGTTATTCCTGAGAAAAATATGGTTGTAGTAAGAACAGGAAAATTTGAAAATGAAGAAAAAGACAACAAAGGACGTTCTGCACAAGCTGCATTCTTAGCAGAAAATGCGGTAAAAACTTTTGCCAATTAAAGCAATAGAAGAAATTATTAGACTTTTTAATAATTAATTCCTTAATTTTGAACCATTCTAAACAAGTTTTAGAGTGGTTTTATTTTTAATCTAAAGAAAATGTTCAACATACAAGAAATACGCAATCAGTTTCCTATTCTTCATCAGCAAGTAAACGGTAAACCTTTGGTTTATTTAGACAATGCAGCTTCTTCTCAAAAACCAGTTTCAGTTCTTGAAACATGGAAAAAATACTACGAAGAAATTAATGCCAACGTACACAGAGGAATCCACACTTTGTCTCAATTGGCAACAGAAGAAATGGAAAATTCCAGAAAAAAAGTGCAACATTTCATCAATGCAAAGCATGATTATGAAGTGATTTTCACCCGTGGAACAACAGAAAGCATCAATTTAGTAGCTTATGCTTTAGGTAACTCTAATTTCTTGAAAAAAGACGACGAAATTATCATCGGTTACTTAGAACATCACTCCAATATTGTCCCTTGGCAAATGCTTTGCGAAAGAACTGGCGCAAAACTGAAGGTAATCCCGATGGATGAAAACGGAATCCTTCAGTTGGATTTTTTAGATAAAAATTTGTCTGAAAAAACTAAAATTGTATCTGTAAATCATGTCTCTAACGCTTTAGGAATCATCAATCCTATTGAAGAAATCATCGCAAAAGTGAGAAAAAACTCTTCTGCTTTGATGATGATAGACGGAGCACAATCTGTACCACACTTCGAGATTGATGTTCAGCAATTAGATTGCGACTTTTTTGCCTTTTCTGGCCACAAAATGTACGCACCAATGGGCGTGGGAATTCTGTACGGAAAAGAAGAGATTTTAGAAAAATTAGCGCCTTTTCATGGTGGTGGAGAAATGATTGCCACTTGCGGTTTCGAGAAAACCACTTACGCTACACTTCCTTTCAAATTTGAAGCGGGAACACCAAATGTTGGCGGAAATATTGCTATTGGTGCAGCCATAGATTTCATGAAAAATGTAGGCGTAGAAAATATCAGAAATCATGAAACTGAATTGCTGAATTATGCTCAAAAAAGACTTCTGGAAATAGAAGGAATTAAAATTTACGGCGAAAAAGCCAACAGAACGAGTGTAGTTTCTTTTAATTTAGAAGGTGTAGGCATTGCGTCTGATGTTGGGATGATTCTAGATAAACTGGGAATTGCCGTAAGAACGGGCCACCATTGTACACAACCGATTATGGATTTTTATAAAATTGCCGGAACGGTAAGATCGAGTTTTGCGGTTTACAACACGCTTGAAGAAGTAGATATTTTGGTGGAAGGTGTTAAAAAAGCACAAAGAATGCTGATGTAAATTTCTGGTAATACAATAAAGATTTTTATAAAAAATAAAGCGCCCAAAAATTAATTTTTGGGCGTTTCTATAAGTTCATCAACCTGTTTTTCTTGTTGTTGTTTTTCTTTATCGGCAGATTCTTTTGTTTTTTGTTCAGCCAGTTTTTTATCTTTTTCGGTTTTCTTTTTGGCTTCTTCTAATTTTTTCTTGGCTTCCGTAATTTTTTGAGCCGTCGTTTTTGCAGTATCTTTTTTAGGAATAATAGAATCCTTTTTTTGCGAATTTACAATAGCCGAATTAATGGATGAAAAAGAAGCTTGCCCAACAACAGAATCCACCAAAGTAGAATCTATCGGCGAGTTATCTTCTGCATAGTACTGTTCTCCTTCTTCGTTGTTTTTCCAACAAGAAGTAAGCATTAAGAAGCTTAAAATAAAAGCAAATCTCTTCATATTCTAGTTTTTTACGCTAAATGTAGCAATTACAGGATAATGATCCGACAATTTCTGAGTTCTATCCACTTTATAAGAAAGAGGTTTTATTTCTTTTGATGCAAAAATATAATCTATCCTTATGGGGAATTTATAATCATGAAAACTCGTAGAAAAACCATTGCCTGCTTTCAAAAAACAATCTTGCAAAACTTCTGAAATGGTATAATATTCAAAAGAATTGGGAACAGAATTGAAATCTCCTGCCAAAATTACAGGATAAGGAGATTTTTCAACAAAATCTTTCAGAATTTCTACTTGCTCTTGATGGATTTTAAAAACTGGTATAAACCTCCTAATTAAACTTCTTGCTTTTTCTTCATTCACATCGATATTAGAAGAAGGTTTCACCATAGATTTGTGCAACTGAAAAGGTTCTAAATAAACATTTACAAAACGTATTCTCTTGCCTTTTACCAAAACATCAGCATACAAAGCATCGCCATTGCTTACAAAAGGAATTGAACCGCTTTCTAAAATCTCGTATTTAGAATAAAAACTAATGATTGGATTATGCGCCGTGAACTTCAAATTCTGTAGAATAGGATTTCCTAATTTTTGATAACCTGCTTCTTGTAAAAAAACAAAATCTGCATCGAAAGAATTTACGTAATTTTCAACATTTTCTTGTCCAAATTGATTCACTTTATTATTAAAACTAAGCACTTTAAAATCTGTTTGACCGTTTTTACTTTCAGAATAATTTATCCATCTTCTTACAGGTGTTAAAAATAGAGTAGAAATTAAAAGAAAAATGAGCGCTCTTTTTTTCCATGAAAAAATCCAAAATATACAGAGTATAATATTGATTATCATTAAAAAAGGAAAAGCCAAAGAAAGCAAATTAAAATACGGAAAAACTCTTGGCGGAATATATGCATTAAACATGGTTGCTGCTAAAAAACAAAGCACCAAAAGATGAGCTACAGTGAAAGTAAAGCTTAGAATTTTCAAAATTAATTAATTCTGTAACGGTTTCTGCCCCAAATTTTTATCAGAATATAACCTACAATCGCACCACCAATATGTGCAAAATGAGCTACTCCACCAATATTATTGATGCCTAAATAAATAGAACCTATAATTACAATGGGCAATAAAATTTTAGCTTTTATGGGAAAAGGGATAAACATAATCATCATTTCTGCGTTGGGGTAAAGCGCCGTAAAAGCAGCTACAACTCCAAAAATAGCTCCAGAAGCACCTAACATAGCCACATTTTCGAAATGCCCTGTTGATATTGTTTCATAATAAATCCAAAGGCTATTGAGAGCAAAAGCACCGAGCCCAGAAAGAAAATACAACATTATGTATTTCTTTTCCCCTAAAAATCTTTCTAAAAGAGGCCCGAAACTTGCCAAAGTTAGCATGTTAAAAGCTATGTGCATAATCCCTCCGTGCATAAACATGTGGGTGATAATTTGCCAAGATTTAAATTGCGGCGCTAAAGGGAAATAAACCACCAAATAATCATACATTTTTGGGAACAGAGTGTTGGCAAGTATAAAAACAATTACATTAATAATGATGATGTTTTTGGTTATTGGCGTTATATTTCTAAAGAGATTATCGAACATAATTTTTTATTTTAAAAGAGACATGGTCTCAAAATTTATTGGTTAATTCAGTAATAGGAATTTCCACAAAAGTTCTGTTTCCGTTGGGTGTATATTCTGGGAAACCTATTTGTATGAAATCTTTCAGCAGTTGCTCTGCTTCGGTTTTGTACAGAAAATCATATTTAGATTTTGCATTTACTTTAATCCATTGGTTTTCATAACTTTCTAAAAACTGTTCTTCGGTTTTATAGTCTAAGATTTCAAACAAATTTTCTAAAAATTTAATAACCTGAGATTCTTTAACATCTTCCGGTATCGCATTAATTCTCAGCACATTATCTTCTGCCAAAACCATATCAAACCCAAAATCTGGCAGATATTTTTTTATAGAACGGTATTTATTCTTTTCAATCTCATTCAAATGGTATTCCAAAGAGAATAAAAGGCTCTGGCTATTTTTACTTTTAGGCTTAGATTTTCTGTTTTCTGAAAGCACAATTTGGTGAATTCTGCCTAAATCGAGCAAAAGCGTTTTATCTTCTTTATTAAAAACCCAATATCCGTTGGGCAACCTCAGTAAATCTTCTTCTAAATCATCATCTTCATCATCAAATAAATTAATTTTTGATGGAGATGCCGAAATTTCCTGATTGTACATTTCGGTGAGGTTTACCATCGCCGTTTCATTAATTTTAGAAGGAGTAGCTTCCGCAAAAGGATTGTAGTTTCTATCTACCTGAATATTTGGACTGTGATAACTTTTTGCTGCATCGGGTTTTGGAGAAAAGAAAGAATCCATTTTTTCATTTCTTTCAAAATCTAAACTTGGTGCAACGTTGTATATTCCTAGAGATTTTTTGATGGTTGAACGAATGAGTGCAAAAATCAGATTTTCGTCTTCAAATTTAATCTCCGTTTTTTGTGGATGAATGTTGACATCTATTTTCTCTGGATCTAACTCTAAATACAAGAAAAAACTCGGACTGTAATTGCTTTGTAACAAACCTTCAAAAGCTTCCTGAACGGCTCTATTAAGATAAGGGCTTCTGAAAAATCTGCCATTTACAAAGAAAAATTGCTCGCCTCGTGCTTTTTTTGCCGCTTCTGGCTTGCCAACAAAACCGTGCAATTGCACCCAACCCAAATCTTCTTTAATAGGAACTAAAAGCGGATGTAGTTTTCTGCCAAAAATATCAACAATACGTTGCATTTGGCTGCCTTTTCTGAGACTAAAAATGACCTCATCATTATGATACAAAGAAAACTCTATCGATTCATGAGCTAGCGCAACCCGTTGAAATTCATCAATAATATGACGGAATTCTATGTTATTAGATTTCAGAAACTTTCTTCTTGCAGGAACGTTGTAAAACAAATTCTTTACCGAAAAAATAGAACCTTCGGAAATTTGTGCAGGCTCCTGAAATTGCAATTCGCCCCCTTCAATATAAATTATTGTACCTACTTCTGCATCATTTTTCTTGGTTTTGAGTTCTACTTGTGCAACGGCAGCAATAGAAGCCAAAGCCTCTCCACGAAAACCTTTGGTTGCGATATGAAAAATATCTTCCGTACTTCTAATTTTAGAAGTTGCGTGCCTCTCAAAAGCCATTCTGGCATCGGTTTCAGACATTCCCACACCGTTATCCACTACTCTTACAAGATTTCTGCCCGCTTCTTCTACAATCAGTTCTATCTTGGTAGCTTCAGCATCTATAGCGTTTTCTAGCAATTCCTTAACAATAGAAGCTGGTCTTTGCACCACTTCTCCTGCAGCAATCTGATTGGCAACGTGATCCGGTAAAAGTTGAATAATATCTGACATTCTTAGAATTGAAAGTTCAAAAATACAGTTTTGTTTTCAAAAAATAAAGCAACTGCGCAAAGCTTAGGATTTATTTAACGATTTTAGGTTGAATTAAAAAGCGACACTTCTAAATGAAGCGTCGCCATTTGAAAAACGAATCAAATAACTATAGATTGTATAGAATTTGCGAGGTTAATGCTTAAAGTTTTTTTTGCCTAAAAGCTTTCTATTGCAGTTTTATTTCTGCAATAATCGGTAAATGATCAGACGGATATTTAAAATCATAAAAATCTGTAATCGTCCTAAATTTATTAATTACCGTATTGTTTTTTGATGTAAAAATAAAATCAATCTGCTCGGTTGGTTTTTCTTTGAAGTTGAAGGCATTCCAAGTTGCTAATCCGCCATAAGGTTCGGTTTTGCTGTTGGAGCTTGCTTCTTGTAGATTTTCGAAGAAAGGGTGCATCCAAACATCTGATTTTTGAGAGTTAAAATCTCCTGTTAAAACAACTGGAGCTTTCTTTTTAGCCTGTAGTTCTTTAATTTTATTCAGAATAATTTCTGCCGATTTTTGTCTGGCAACAACACCAACATGATCGAAATGTGTGTTCATTACCCAAACTTTTTGCTTGGTTTTACGATTTTCGAACAAAGCATACGTTACAATTCTGGGATAAGCAGCATCCCAAGATTTGGTAGATTGATTGGGCGTTTCAGAAAGCCAAAAAGTATTTTGCTCTAAAACTTTGTATTTATTTTTAAGGTAAAAAATACAAGAATGCTCAGAATTTTCGCCGTTATCTCTCGGTTTTCCTAAGTAACTGTAAAGCATATTTTTCTCTAACAAATAATCTATCTGAGGTTTTTGCGCTTCTTGCAAGCCCACAAAATCTGCTTCGTAATAATTGATGAGACTTTTTACCTTGTCTTTTCTGATGTCCCAATGGTTTTCTCCGTCATCTACACTTCCTAATCTAATGTTAAAACTCATTACATTTATGGTGTTTTGCGCAAAAGACATTGCAGCAAAGAACAGAAAAATCGTGGAGATTATATTTCTTATTTTCATTTTAGTTCCGTTTTATTTTTCCCAATTAATGCGTTTTGATTTCACATCTGTAGAATTGGTTCCAATCATAATATCAAATTCGCCAGCTTCCCAATCGAAATTCAATTCATCATCATAGAATTTTAAATCTTCTGGTGTAATGTTAAAAGAAACGGTTTTGCTTTCTCCTTTTTTCAAGAATATTTTTTGGAAACCTTTCAGTTCTTTTATAGGACGAACTACTTTTCCTACTAAATCTCTGATGTACAATTGAACCACTTCTTCTCCGTCATAATTCCCTGAATTGTTTATATTTACAGAAGCTATCAACGTTTGATTGCCCTTCAGTTGCGTAGCACTTACGTTTACATCAGAATATTGGAATGTTGTATAACTCAAACCAAATCCGAAAGGATAAGCAGGATCATTATCCAAATCAATATATGCTGAAACGTAGTTTCTGTCTGTATTATTTTTCGCAGGTCTTCCTGTGTTGTAATGGTTGTAATAAATTGGGATTTGCCCTTCGGTTCTTGGAAAAGTCATCGGTAATTTACCGCCTGGGTTTACTTTTCCGAACAAAACATCTGCAATAGAATTCCCTGCTTCTGTCCCTAACCACCATGTATAAGCAATAGTTGGGATGTTTTCTGATGCCCAATCGAAAACCAAAGGACGACCAGCATTAATAAGCAAAACAATTGGCTTACCTGTTTTAGCAACTTCTTTCAATAAATCTTCCTGAACGCCAGAAAAATGGATATTGCTACGACTTTTTGCTTCGCCACTCATGGCGTGACCTTCGCCTAAAGTCATAATTACGACATCTGCTTTTTTAGCCGTTTCTACTGCTTCTGCAAATAGAGAAGTGTCTTTATCATCTACATTGCAGCCTTTTGCGTATAATAATTCTGAGTTTTTATCGAGTTGCGCTTTAATTCCATCAAATTGAGTAACGATTCTTTGATTATCATCTGGAAAAGCGATAGACCAAAAACCATGATTTTCTACCGTAGCCTTCGCAAATGGACCAATAATGGCCACTTTTTTTGTTGTTTTTGATAAAGGAAGAATTTGAGTTTCATTTTTCAACAAAACAATACTTTTCGCCCCAATTTCTCTTGCGAATTTTCTGTGTTCTGGGTTGTTGGCTTGTTCTTTTTCTCTCTTTTCATTAATGAAACGATAAGGATCATCAAACAAACCTAACTCATATTTTTTAGTTAAAATTCTACGAACTGCATCATCAATTAATTTGACATCTACTTTACCTTCTTTTACCAATTCTGCTAAATGATTGATGTAAGAACGGCTTTCCATATCCATATCACTACCTGCTAAAATTGCTTTTAGAGCGGCTTCTTTATTATCTTTTGCGAAACCATGCGGAATCATCTCGCCAATACTTCCCCAATCTGAAACCACAAAACCTTTGTAAGCCCAAGCTCCTTTTAGCAAATCTCTTTGCAAATATTTACTTCCCGTTGCAGGAATCCCATTGATGTCGTTAAAAGAGTTCATAAAAGTAGCTACTCCTATATCAGACACCGCTTTGAAAGGTGGCAAATACGTTTCGTGCAATTGTCTAAGGCTCATATCTACAGAATTGTAATCTCTTCCGCCAACAGCAGCTCCATAAGCAGCAAAATGCTTGGCACAAGCCATTACTGCATCTAAATTTCCTAAACCTTTCCCTTGGAAACCTTGTACTCTGGCTTTTCCTACTAGTGTTCCTAAATAAGTGTCTTCGCCAGCGCCTTCCATTACGCGGCCCCAACGCGGATCTCTGCCAATATCTACCATTGGTGCAAACGTCCAATGAATTCCGTAAGCTGATGCTTCAATGGCTGCAATTCTAGCAGATTTTTCAATTAAATTCATATCCCAAGTAGCGGTTTCGCCTAATGGAATAGGAAATGTAGTTCTAAAACCATGTATTACGTCTTGTCCAAAAAGCAAAGGAATTTTAAGACGAGATTGCATGGCCTGATCTTGCCAGTTTTTGGTGTTTTTGGTGCCTACAGCATTTAAAATAGAACCTAGTTTCCCTGCACGAACTTGCCCCGCTTTATCTGCATCTTTGGTAACAGGCCCAGTGGCTGTAATATCATCATTATACTGATTAAGTTGTCCGATTTTTTCCTGCAATGTCATTTTAGACATCAGTTCGGTTACTTTTTGTTCTATTGTTTTTTGCGCAGAAATAGAAATCCCCATCCCTGCAAATAATATGGAAAGAAATAATTTTTTCATTTCTTTTTGATCTAATTATTAAAAAATATACGTTGCTACAGAATTAGCATCTAAAGATGTAGTTGCTACTTTTCCATTGATTTTAATATTGAAAATCTCTTTATTACCGCCATCATTTACCACTAAAAGCACCGTTTTGCCAGCAGGCGTTTTAAATGCTACAGTAGAAAGATTTTTGGTTTGTGTAGAAGCAATTCTTACAGAGTTCTGCGGAATAAATTTAGAAGCTTGCGCTATAATATAATACCCTACATTTCTGGTAAATGCATTTGGAGAATCTATTGTAATTGCACCTTTACATTGTGTACAACCACCTGGTGTAAACGGTTTGTATTGTGCATCGTTGGCTAAATTCCATTCTAGGGCGATTTTACTCCAATTTCTTAATGTACCAATGATTACGTTTTTAGAATGCCAAATCATATCGCCAGAAAAAGTCCCTGTAGAACCCGTCCATTGTTCTGTAAAGTATAAGTTTTTATTCGGGAAAGCATTTTTAACCGTTCCTAAAGCAGAAACATCTCCTGCATAAAGATGGAATGCAGAACCATCAACATATTGTGCTGCTTCAGCATCTTTCAGAATGGTTATAGGATATTCTGGTTTATCACAATTATGATCATAAACGATAATTTTAGTTGAAATGTTGGCTGCTTTAAAAGCTGGGCCTAAATTATTTTTAATAAAATCTCTTTGTTGCTCTGCAGTCATATACATACTTGGGTTGTTCCCAGGATGTAAAGGCTCATTTTGTGGAGTAATTGCATCTACGGTAATGCCTTGTTTTTTCATTTCCTGAATGTATTTCACAAAATATTTGGCATAAACATCATAATATTCTGGCTTTAAACTACCACCGATTGAGCTACCGTTGTCTTTCATCCAAACGGGTGGAGACCAAGGTGTTGCAAGGATTTTAACTTTAGGATTAATGGTCAAAATTTCTTTCAACATATCAATCACAGGTTGGTCTTTAGCCAAAGTAAACTCGCTTAAATCTTCATCGGTTTGGCCAGAAGGCATATCATCATAAGAAAAAACAGAACTGTTAAGGTCTGATGCGCCAATGCTCAGTCTAATATAACTTACATCGATAGATTGCGCACCATTCCCATAAATTTCTTGTAAAAGCTCACTTCTTTTGGCAGGAGAAAGTTGGTTGATAACCTCTACACTGCCTCCTGTAAGTGTATATCCGAAACCATCAATAGACTGAAAGATTTCTGTGGGATTAATTTCTATATTTTGATAATTATTTGCTTTGGTTGTAAAACCTAAAACTACATTTTGTTTTTGAAGTTTTACACTTTCGTCTGCTTTTGTAAGCCAAACTTCCACATCGTTTTGGGTTGAAGTTTCTGGTAAAGATGTATTTTCTCTGGAGCCACAAGATGCTATTACAAATGCTAACCCCATAAGGACTATTTTGCTGATGTTATTGAACTTCTTTTTCATGTTTTTAAAATTATAATCTTCTTAATATTTGAGAAATATCTCAATCTTTTTTTAATTCTAAGCGGTTTTATTTCAATGAAAATTGAACGCCTTCTGTTTTCAATGTAAAGTTATCTGTTCTGAATGGCGAAACTGGTAACAATTCTTTGGTAAATAAATTAAGGTCTGAGTTGTCTGCCTTCCAGCCGTATCTTACTGCGACTGGTTGAGAAACTTTGTCCGAAGTTACGACTAATTTATTATTCACAATAGAAGCGGTTGCTGGATGAAAAATTTGATCTTCGCCCGCAATTTCAAAACCTTTTAAACTTTGCTGATCTTTCGCCATCAATTTACTTTTTCCTGTGAGCGTTACTTCTATTTTATCCCCTTTAATGCTATAACTTTTAAGCACAGGAGAATAAATGCCATTTTTAAGGGCCAAATTCGCCAATCTGTCTCCTACAGGTTTTTTGTTTCTTGGGTGTATATCGTTAGGATTTCCTACATCTGTAGTAACGGCCATCCCAGTATTTTTAAGGGATAATGTTTGGGTTTGCGCCTCACGTAATTCTGCCCAAGGGCAACCTTCGTTGCTGTTCCCGTCATTATTGAAGGTTGATAACTGCACGAAATAGAAAGGCAAATCTTTGCCGAATTTCTCTCTCCAACTATTGATTAACAAAGGGAAAGTTTTAGCATATTCTGCTGCTCTTTCTACATTAGACTCGCCTTGGTACCAAATAACGCCAGAAATTTTTGTATTGATGAATGGATGAACCATTGAGTTGTAGATAAGCGAAGGAAATTCATTTTGATTGATTGCACTGAAAATTTTTTCAATCCCAAACTTCCATTTTCCTGCAAGAGGTAAAGTTTTATCGCTGGTAACCAGCTTCACATCTTTCGCATCACTCCAAAGTCCGCCGCCACCGCCAGTATCTGTTATTTTGATGGCAATCGTATTTTCCCCAACTTTTAAAAGCTCTTTCGAAATGGTATAAATACGTTCATCAGACCATTGTTTCATTCCTCCAACTTCTTTTCCGTTGAAGAATGTAGTATCTGCATCATCTATTTTCCCTAGATAAAGAGTTGCGTCTTTTTTCACATCGTTTTCGGTTAAAACAATGGTTTTCTTTACCCAAATAATTCCGTCTAAAGATTTATAACCTTGTTCTTCCCAAGCTTGCGGAACGTTGATTTCAGCTTTTGGACTCGCTAAGTTTTCTGTTAAAAATTGATTCGCATTGAAGTCCGAAACTTTTTCTTGAGTAAGCCTCTCCATGAATTTCGTTTTTTCAACAATATTGTTTTGCTCTAGCTGTTCAATATCTACTTTAGGCATTTTAGAAATCATTTCCTTAAAATAAGGAGATTGCTCAAATGCTTCTCGAGGAATCCAAGTTTCTACAACGGTTCCTCCCCAAGAAGAATTAATAATCCCTACGGGAACGCCTTTTTCTTGATACATTTTTTTAGCAAAATGATAGGCAACTGCAGAAAAATCGCCAATGGTTTGTTGATTGGCCACATCCCAATGCGTTTCTGTTACATTGTTTTGTGGTAAAGAATTGATTTTTTTATTGATTTTGATGTGTCTTATTAAAGGAAATTTTGTTTGTTTGAGTTCTTTATCATAACTTTCCGTAGCGGCAAGATTCCACTCCATATTGCTTTGCCCGCTTGCTAACCAAACATCTCCTACCAAAACATTTTTAAAAGTAATTTTGTTTTTCCCTGAAACAGTTAGTTCGTAAGGCCCGCCTGCTTTTTCTTGGTCTAAATAGACCATCCACTCTCCTTTTTCGTTTGCTTTTGTTTCTTTTAGTTGTTTTTTAAAGGCTACTTTGATGGTTTCGTTGGGTGATGAAAATCCCCAAATGGGCATTTTTTGGCCTCTTTGCAATACCATATTATCTGAAAAAATATAAGGTAATGAAATTTGAGCAACAACTGTTTGTATTAAAAAAAGGAATACAACAACTACAACTTTCTTCATGATAAAATTTTTAAGCGAATTTATGAAAAGAAAAATCATGTGTTTTTCTTTAATAAGGTTTTCAATAAAAGAATATTGAATTTTTTGTAAAACGTATTTTACGAGAAAAAAGCGCCACGCTATGAAAATAGTATGGCGCTTTTGAAAAATTTACATTAATATGCAATTAACATATGACATTAATAACCAGGGTTTTGAGTAAGGTTCGAGTTATTATCTAATTGAGATTGAGGAATTGGCCAAAGTAATCTTTGCTCTGTAATATTGGCAGCATAACCTAGAGGGTTACCATTTCCGTCTTTTCTATTTTTGATGATTTCAATCGCTTTACCAGTTCTCTTAAGATCAAACCAACGTTGTCCTTCAAATGCTAGTTCTAATTTTCTTTCTTCAAGAATTTTGTTAATACCATCATTCTCACCTGTGATTGTGATAGGAGCTAAATTTACTCTTGCTCTTACTTGGTTTACTAAAGCAGCTGCACCAGTAAAGTCACCTAATTTAACTTTAGCTTCTGCTCTTAGTAGAAGTAAGTCTGCATATCTAAAGATGTAAACATTTTGGTTACCACTTTGTTCTCTTTGTTTCCAAGCGAATGGGTAGCTAGCACTGCTCCAATATTTATCAGACCAATCTACTTTTTCAAATTTAACCGTAGAAGCTTTTCTGATAGCATCTCCTTGAGCATCAAAAGATTTAATTAAATCATTAGATGGAGTGTTGAATTTTTTCCAGTCTGTACCGATGAACATGAAAGTTCCCCACCACCATACGCTACCTCCATTTCCGTTAATTTCGAAAATAGATTCTGCATTTGCTTCGTGTGCTGTATCAAATAAATGATCATAAGTTGGTAATAAGCTGTATCCTTGAGTCATTAACTGATCTGTATAAGATACTACTTTAGCATAATCTGGATTTGGTTTTGTTGCATAAACTTGAGCTAAAAGAGCTAGTGCAGCACCTTTAGAAGCTCTGTATTTATTAGAACTAGCAGGTACATTAGGTAAAGCCCCTTCTAAGTCGGAAAGAATAAGTGCATATACTTCGCTAACTGGTTTTCTTGCTGGTTTAACTTGAGCATAAATTTCATCAAAATTTTCTGCAGTTACTCCTAAAACAGCTTGGGTTACTAAAGGAACATCACCCCAAAGCTGTACTGCATGGAAATAATACATTGCTCTCATAACAGAAGCTTCTGCTTTCATTTCTTGCTTTCTAGCAGCAGTAAGTGCAGGGTCTGTGATTTTATCAACATAATTAAGAACTTTATTACAGTTGTTGATACGGCCATAGATGTAATCCCAATCTCTACTTACATTACTGTTTGTAGCAATAATTCTGTATTCTGATTGTTGTGCATTTTGTGGGTTATCACCTCCTTGATAAGCAATATCAGTCTGTGCATCACCATTGAAGAAATAATCTAATTGCCAATACTCATTTCCTAAATCATTGTAAATCGTATTCATTAAATCTTCTGCTTGGCTAGCAGTAGTGTATGGCGTATCTGTTATTTCAAACCCTCTATCGGTAATTGGTTCTGTATCCAAATAGTCTGAGCAAGAAACTGTCCCTAATGACAAACCAGCTCCTAATATTGAGAAATATATGATTTTATTTAGTTTCATAATATTTAATAATTAAAATGATTAAAAATTAGCTTTTAGACCTACAACAAATGTTTTAACTTGTGGATAAGTACCATAATCTATACCTGATGTTCCTACTACTCCAGGGAAAGCATTTACTTCTGGATCAAATCCTGAATAATCTGTAATGGTGTAAAGGTTTTGTCCTGTAACATAAACGTTTAATTTACTTAACCCTTTGAATGGATTTTTAAAATTATACCCTAAAGTTATACTTTTCAGTTTTATATAAGAACCATCTTCTACAAATCTATCAGAAATCTGCATTGCTGATAATGAATAAGCTCTTGGTACGTTTGTAATTTGACCAGGAGTTGTCCATCTATCAAGAACCGCTGTAGATTGATTTTTGAAGTCATTCATTAATTCTAATTCAAATCGAGAAGCGTTATAAATATCATTACCTACAGAACCTGTAATTAATGTATCTAAATACCAGTTTTTATACGTGAAATTGTTAGAGAAACCGAAGGTATAATCTGGATTAGGGTTTCCTATGAAGGTTCTATCCGCTGTGTCAAAAACACCATTATTGTTTAAATCTGCATAAATAGCATCTCCCGTTTGAGGGTTAACGCCTTCCATTTTATATCCGAAGAAAGAACCTACTGGTTGCCCTGCAGTTAATCTTACAATATTACCCATTCCTTCTATTGCTACTCTATCAATAGTTGTTGCATATTTCAGGCTATTGATTTTATTCTTGTTGAAAGAGATGTTAAAATTAGTATTCCAAGTAAAGTTTTCATTTTTAACGTTTACAGTATTTAAGGTAACCTCTAAACCATTATTTTCCATAGATCCAACGTTGGTATAGAAACTTTGCAATTGTCCCATTTCAACATCCATTATTAAATCATCTGTAACTCTTTTATAAATATCTGCAGACAGTTTAATTCTGTTATTAACAAATCCTAAATCAACACCAAAGTTGGTATCTGTAGTTACTTCCCAACCCACATCTGTGCCCCATTGGTAAGTTTGCCAACTACCTCCATCTTGGTTAAGTCTCTCTAAATTGTAAGAAGAATACACTGGGATACCATCTGCATTACCAGTTTTACCCCAACCTCCTCTTAATTTTAGTTCTGAGATTGCATTGTTGTCTTTTAAGAAATTTTCATTAGATACTACCCAAGAAGCTGATACTCCTGGGAAGAAGCCCCATTTTTTACCTTGAGCTAAAGCAGAGTTTCCATTTTCACGGAACACAGCCATTAAGGTATATTTGCTATCATAAGTATATAAAAGTCTTCCAAAGTAAGACAGCTTTCTTAGCATTTCTTTTCTAAAAATTTTATTGGCGTTCTGAGATTTATCAAATTGGAAAGTTGTTACATCTGCAGGGAACTGGTTTGCCCAATAATATTGTGCTTCATAATTACGCTCACTCAATTGGTGCCCACCAATAACGCTAAAATCATGAACTCCCGATTTTAAAGTATATGTTAAAGTATTTTCAACGTTTAAATCTTGAAACTTAGAATTAGTTCTGCTACCTGTACCTTTTTCTTGTCTTCCGTAAACAGATCTGAAAGGATCAATAAAAGTTTCATTTTCTTTATCTACATAATCAAAAGAAACACTTGGCTTATACACTAAGTTTTTAAGAATGTTAACTTCGAAATTGATGTTAGATAAAAATCTTTGAACATTGGTATCATCATAACCTCTAAACTGGAACGCTACTGGGTTTTCCCAACCAGAAGTAAATGGATTCATTGCAAATTGCCCGTCTTTGTAACCATCAATATAGTTGCCAGAACCATCAACCTCTCTCACTTTTAATTGATTAGCATAAGCTGGCATAAATCTAGGTGTAGTTAGTGTACTTAAAATTACACCTGCTCTAGCACCAGCAGCATTATCGTTTGTATTTTTTAATTTAGTATTAAAGTAATTAAGACTAGAATTAACTTTAAGCCAATTGGTGATTTTCGCATCCAAATTCATTTTAGCAGATACTCTATCAAATCTAGAAGGCGCTACAGTCCCTTCGATTCCTTGATATCCTAACGATGCGTATCCTTTAACTGCATCATTACCAAAAGTATAATTTACATTATAATTTTGATCTAAACCTGTTTTGAAAACTTCTTTCTCCCAATTTGTATTAATACCAGCATATCTGGCGCTATTAATTGTTGGAGTGTAATCATCCCCACCATTGGCTTTAATATCAGCCATTAAAGCTTTATACTGATCTAGATTTAATACATCTACATTATTGGCTACTTTTGAGAAGCCCCAATATGCATTGAAATTAAGTTGAGACTTGTTTGATTTACCTCTTTTAGTAGTAACAATTACTACACCAGCAGACCCATCAATACCGTATATTGCAGTAGAGGTAGCATCTTTAAGAATAGTAATATCCACAATATCATCAGGGTTGATTCCATTAACATCTTTCGTTTGGATACCATCTACTACGTACAGAGGATCTACCCCAGAAGAAATAGAGTTTACTCCTCTGATTTTGATGTTTAGCGCCTGCCCTGGTTTACCAGAGTTTTGTACTACACTTACCCCTGCTGCTGTACCTTGTAAAGCTTGTGTAACGTTGTAAATTGGTCTGTTTTCAAAAACATCTGCCTTTACGTTTTCAATTGCACTGGTTGCGTTTTTCTTTTTTACAGATCCATATCCAATAAGAACCACCTCGTCAATTTTTTTCTCACGAGTAACTGAGTCTTTCGTTTGTGCATTGGCAGTCGCTGTAAAGAAAAGAACAGCAATTAAGCCAAGACTTTTTGAATAATTACATTTCATATAAAACAGTTTTTATTTATATCTCATTTTGAGACAATAAAGTTAAACGATTTTATGAAACAAAAAAATAATTTGACAAATATTTTAGTTTACTCTTTATTTTCAATACTTTTACGCCATCCATCGCGTCTATTTTATGTTAAAAAAGAGACTTTTTTGTCCCTAAATTTTAACGAAAACTTAACGCTACTTTAAAATTTTGTTAATGAACTCATCAAAAACGAATATTGGCATTGGTTTAATTCTCAGTTTTATTGTTTTTTCAATGCTGCTCAATTCTATGAGTATTATCATATTACAGCTTTCACAAAACCATCAGCAAAGTTATACAGGTCTAGGAATTTTGGAGTTTTTCAAAGACATTCCCAACGCGATTATTTCTATTTTTTTGGTAGATTACATTAAAAAATACAGCTACAATAAGGCTCTTGCATACGCTCTTATATTATCTGCTATTTGCAGTTTTTCCATCCCTTTTTTAAATGAGTTTTGGTTCCTGAAGGTTTGGTTTATCCTTATTGGTATTTCTTTTTCTATCGGTAAAATATGTGTCTTTAGTATTATTAAAAATATGGCAATAAATGAAAAAGAGTTTTCTAGCATTATGACGAGAACAGAATCTTCTTTTATGTTTGGTGTTTTCCTGGTTAATATGGAGTTTGCATTAATTCTTAATAGCGAGTACAAAGACTTTTGGAAGTTTGGTTTCTGGTTGGTTGGCATTATTGCAATTATTGGTTCTGCCATTTTATTTAAGTCTAAATTTAAGCTCAAAACCAATACAGAAGAACTACATGAAGATGTACCAACGAATTGGAAATCTCTTCTAAGACCTCAATTTTTACTTTTTTACGGTTTAATATTTTTCATTGTTTTTGCAGAACAAATTTTCAACTCTTGGTTGCCTACTTTTTATAAAAACAACCTCAATACCGATTCTTTTTTCGCTTTACAATCCTCGGCTTTCTTAGCATTATTCTCTTTTGGCGGGAGGCTTTTAGCCAGTAAAGTAACTGGTAAAATGCCTCCAATGAAGTATTTTTACATCTGCCTTTCAACAGGTATCATTTTATTATTAATCGCTCATTTCTTAGGCTACCATGCAAAGGAAAATATCTCTATTTTAGTATTTCTTTTCCCTTTAGTTGGCATATTTTTGGCACCATTATACCCATTATTAAATTCTAGATTTCTATCCCATTATTCTGAAAAGGTAATTGGCAGAATTGTTTCAATCATTATTTTATCTACCTCATTAGGCGGTTCCATCGGCTCTATAAGCACTTCTTATCTTTTTCAAAAAAATTTAGGAAATTATTACTTATTATTTGCAACAATTCCATTAATTTTGATTCTCATTTTTTCTTCATTTCTTAGTTTGAAAAAAAAATAGCAAAAACATAAGACCAATCGTATGAAATTTGACGATTCAAAAAACAAAATAACCTTACAGGAATTGATTGACACAAAGAACTTTGTAAGTCAATTATCCGTAGATTGTGTAATTTTCGGTTTTCATAACAATACATTAAAAGTACTTTTACTGAAGTATCATGAACTAAATTTATGGGCAATCCCTGGTGGTTTTGTATTCGAAGACGAGGATTTAGACGATGCTGCAACCCGCATTTTATACGAAAGAACTCACCTTAAAGAAGTTTACCTAGAGCAATTTTATGCTTTCGGTGATAAAAACAGAACCGAAAAAAACCCTCACAGACAACTTTTAGAAAACAAAGGGATTGATGTGGATAAAAACCACTGGATTTATAAAAGATTCGTAACTATTGGTTATTATGCACTTATAGATTACACGCTATCTCACACATTTCCAGACTCTTTTAATGAAACTTGTGAGTGGTTTGATGTAAAAAACTTACCAGATATGGCTTTTGACCATAAAGAAATCATAGAAAAAGGCTTGCATCATCTTCGTCAGAATCTAGATTACAAAATTGTAGGCAGCAATTTGCTTCCAGAAAAATTCACCATGAAAGATTTACAAAATCTGTATGAAACAATTTTAGATGAGAAATTCAGACGAAATAATTTCCAAAGAAAAATGCTAAGTTTAGATGCTCTGGAAAGGCATGAAAAGTTGTTTGATGGCTCTGCAAACAAAGCTCCATTCTTGTATTCTTTTATTAAAAAATAAAAGATTAGATAATCCATTGCAGCTTTCGGTCTATCTATAATTTTTATCTAAAAACCATAAGAATTCTTCCATTCTATACATATTATTCGCCACTAAGAAAACGAATAAAATTCCTACTAAAACCGTAAAAAAAGAAAGCATTTTCGGAGAATTTTTATACCCGAAAAACAACCAACCGAGCATCATTGGTACTACAAAAATAAAATGTCCGCCGTAAATGTAAGAAGTGTGCAAACCGAACTTCAAAACACAGTGGATGATAATATCTACAAAAAACGAAAGCATTAAAATCTGCACAAATTTGTTTTTGAAATTCTTAAAATAACTCCAAAAAACAAGAACCAAAACGGCGCCAACGAAAATATACGGAACTACAGACGTGAAAACATCCATGAAAATCGCATTGTAGTGAAAGCCTTTTTTGTTGTGATAATCTCTCACCACGAAATTCGAAAAAATCATATTTCCGCCAAAAAACCAAGAAGCAATCATATCCCAAATTGGCGTTACTTTTGGTTTTGAGAATTTCTCGTATTGTTCTCCCGTTTTGGCAAAAATCCTCATATAATCCCAATTTAATCGGTACAAAAACAAAAGAATAAAAACTCCAGCAGAAACAATTACTCTCATCGCTGCATTGAAAAAGTTTTTAAAATTCTTGAATAAACTTTTCTCAAAAAGTATTGGAATATAGACTTTTACAACGTTCGTAATCGTTAAACCACCTACCAAAACCGAAGCAAAAGTTAAAGGAAATAACGAAATTCTCTTTTCTTTTTTGAGTTTTGCTGCCGCATAATAATTAAAAGCTACCAAAAAAAGTAAAGTATAAGTATAAGTTTCTGGCGTAAAAGAAAGTAAAATTGGCGTCGTAAAAAACGCAAAGAAAAACGTAATTAATACATTGATTTTCAATGGAATTCTAACGATATTTCTTAAATATTTGAATAATTGAACCAAAGCCAAACTCACCGCAAAATTGCTGCACCAAGCCAAAACCAATCGGAAAATTTCGTTCTTTTTACCGTCTGAAATCCAAAGTGCAAATTTTCTTATAAAATCGAAGAAATAATTCGAAAGCGGATGTCTCTCAAAACCGCCACCCGTCATCACAATCGAACGATTATCAAAACTGAAATAAGCATCCCAAGGAATTCTGTCATCAAATATAATTCTGTAATTCAGGGCGATATACGTTCCTAAAACTCCGTAAGAAGTAAGAAAAATGACGAACAAAATCCATTCTAAAAGATTGCTCGGGAAAATCAGTTTTAAAGTGTCTTTGAATTTTTTCAAGGATAAAATTTTTGCAAAAATATGGTTTTTAAACGCAAAGAGTGCAAAGAATGTTTTACAAATCAACTGCTTTTAAGTTCGCAAAGAGCTTCGCAGTTGCAAAGCATTCATTTCACAAATTTACAATTAAGAAGAACAAGAAAGCGAACTGCAACCGACTACTCCTTCATATTTTTCTGGTCTTTTTAACGAAAATTCTGGGTAGATTTCTTCGTAAGGTTTTTGCAAAGCATTCCAAAGTTTGTCAAAAAGTTCTGTTTTGCCTTCTTCCATTTCTGCGATGCAATCGTAAAGCAAATAGTTTCTTAATACAAATTTAGGGTTGGCTTTTTGCATGATTTTTCGGCTTTCTTCTCTAGAAATTAGATTGTAAGATAGTCTTTGTTTGTAATTTTCAACAAATTCAATCACCAAAGTTTCTTGTTCGTTATTCAAGTTTTGATAGAAAGATTTTTTGAAATGCTCAACGATGTCCGCACCTTTTTCAAGGGTTTCTAACTGATTGAAAAACAAAGTATAGTCTATAGAAATTTCCTCCATCAATTTTTGCCAAGAAGTGAAAAAATCTGCATCATATCTTTCCAATTTTTCGAACCCGAATTTTTTTGCCATCATTTCATCATGCTTTTTCCAAAACATTTCGCTATAATCAATCAATACTTTTTCTAAAGCGGATTCGTCTTTAATTAAAGGGAAAAGTGCATTGGCTAATTGCATTAAATTCCAATGTGCAATGTGAGCTTGTTTACCAAAAGCGTATCTTCTTCCAGGTAAATCTGTAGTATTTGAAGTAAAATTCAGATTATATTCGTCTAAAAACGAGAAAGGGCCATAATCTATTGTGTTGCCAATAATGCTCATATTATCGGTATTCATCACACCGTGCGTAAAACCAACACGCAGCCAATCTACAATCATATCGGCAGTTTTTTCAGATACTTTTTTGAAAAAATCTAGATATTTTTCGGTTGAGTTTTTCTCAATTTCTGGAAAATAATTTTCGATGGTAAAATCTGCGAGTTTTTGTAAAGTATCGAGTTCATTTCTTGCTGCTAACAATTCAAAATGCCCGAATCGAAGAAACGTTTCCGAAGTTCTAATCACC
>JAYRDY010000006.1:0-26328 GCA_041909215.1 Cloacibacterium sp.
AATTCAATACCAATCAATATAGTCCAAGAACAAGCGGTTTTTTCTCAAAGGAAAAGATAATTATTTACAATTATTTAAGTAAAATTGTTAATGTTTATTAACTAATATTTTATTTAGTTTTGCAAAATATTATCTTATATTTAAAAGCAAAAATTGAAAAACAAATTGGAAAGATAAATCATAATTAAGTCATAAAGTTTATTTGAAATTCCAAAGCATTGGAAATGGGTCACATTAGATGATATTGGTATTGTGGTTAGTGGAGGTACAATATCAACTAAAGAACCTGAGTTTTGGAATGGAGATATCCCATGTATTAAATCATAGCAATAAAAATACTCTCATTCATTTGGCAGAATGTATGTTAATCAATCTGGATGAATTAGAAAATCTTAACCGTTCAGAAATTGGCAGCCTAAAAGAAATCATCACAAAAACCCATATCAGAATGCGTAAAGCTTACGGACACAACAACGAAAATATGCCAAGACGCGCAAGTTTTGCCGGAAGTGTAAATACCGCTCAGTTCCTGAACGATACAACCGGCTCACGCCGTTTTCTCTGTTTCGAAGTAGAAAACATTGAATACGCCCATAATATTGACATCAACAAAGTGTATGCTCAGGCAGTATCACTCTACAAATCAGAATTCCGCCATTGGTTCAATCAGGAAGAGATCAAAGAAATTAACGCCAATAACGAACAGTATCAATTAAGAAGTCCGGAGGAAGAATTGCTTTTAACTTGGTTTGAGCCTGTTGGTAAAGAAGAAGCAACGCATTTTCTGAATGCTTCACAAATCGCACAAATTATTTCCTCCCGGGCGAATATGAACATTAATGATGCAACAGTTAATAAATTAGGAAAAGCACTCAAAAAACACAAATTCCAACGCATTTATAAAAACAGAGCTTATGTATATGTGGTGAAACTTCGGGATTATGAGGAAGTGGACAGAGAAAATAAACAGTCAGGCGAAGAAATAACGGAAGTTCAGGAACAGCAAAAAATTCCGTTCAGGTTCGAACTTTAAACTCGAAAAATCAGGCACTTTTCGGAATTCCGAAAAGTGCTTTTCTTTTCACTTCTATTCGTTGGATTGTTTACATAAGGCGCATAACCACTTTTTAGCAAAAGAAAAATTTTTATTTTTCATATTTCAAAAAAATGCTGAACGAAAGCATTTATAAGTAAATCACAGAACACAAGATTTTCGTTTACGTTTTTCTGCATTCGATTTATCAGAAAAGTTTTTACAAAAAAACATAAAAAAATGTTTACTCATTTTTTGCTTATGCACCTTATGCAGTTTTATTTTCCCGTTTTTACTTTCAACTGAATTTTGTATATTTGATTCCCACAAAATAATTGAATGGCTCAAAACAAAAATGCTCAGATAAGATACAAGGCATTGGACAAATGCTTTTCAAATCAGTTCAAAAGATTTTATATCAATGATCTGATTGAGTATTGTTCTGATGTGCTGACAGAGCATTACGCCACTGAAACAACAGTTTCCCGCAGGCAGATTTTTGATGACATTGATTTTATGAAAAGTGAAGCAGGTTATGATGCACCCATTGAAAGTGTGAAGGATGGCAAAAAAGTTTTTTACAGATATTATGATCCTGAGTTTTCAATTCTCAAAATGCCATTGAATCCCTCTGAACTAAACTCACTTAATGAAGCAATGGAAACACTGTCCAGAATGAACAATATGCCAGGTTTTGATTGGGTTAATTCCATTCAGGCAAAACTGAATTCTGGGATTAGTAATGCTCAGAATCAAAGACAGATCATAAGTTTTGAGGACAACGAATTTCTCAAAGGAATTAAATTTCTAAATCCTTTATATCAAAGTATCCTTAATGAGCAAAGTCTAAATATTCATTATCAGGGTTTTAATTCACCAAAGAAAAATATTTTCACCGTTTCACCTTATTATTTGAAACAGTATAACAACCGCTGGTTTTTGTTCGGGCATAATCATAAAGAGGAAAAAATACAAAATCTTGCCTTGGATCGTATAATCGAAATCCAACCATCCAAAAAGGATTTTGAACCTTGCGTAGTTAATTTTGAAGAATATTTTGAGGATATTATTGGTGTGAGTAACGATATAGAGAAAGATGCAGAAAAGATTGTTTTGGAGATGTCTGAAAACATAGTTCCTTATATCGCTTCAAAACCTTTACACGGTTCACAGAAAATTAACGGCAATCAGCTGATTTTAGATTTAAAATTGAATTACGAATTGGAATCCTTAATTTTATCATTTTGTGAAAACTTAAAGGTTTTGGAACCGGTGGAATTAAGAGAAAAAATAAAAAATAGAATTAATAAGGTAAATGATTTTTATTGATGCAGATGTACTGCATTTAAATATTATAGTTTTGCAAAACCATATCTGTTAACAATGGAAAACAGTTTATCATTCAAAATTTTTAGAAAATTTCAAAACTTTCCGCAAATCAATTTCGGCGATTTTACATTTCTTGTCGGTAAAAACAATTCCGGCAAGTCTACATTTGTAAAAGCATTACTCCTTGTCGCAAATTATATCAAATCTTCAGATGCAGACCGTGGAAAATATGACGAACTGCAACAGAAAATACACAATCTTTCAGATTACTTAAAGAACAAAGTAAATTCTGAAACAGAAATTACTGTCATCAATGCCGAACTGGATAGCAATTTCGACTTCCACGACCGAAATTTATTTTCTCCTTACTACATCGTAAAAACAGGTAAAGGCTTCGAGAGATTAGGCAAAAAAGCAGTCAATACAGAAGTAGAATGCTATTCCTTTCTTGATAAATGGGGATATGATTTAATTAGACACCGGTACAGAATGATAAAAAACTACGAGGAATCCATCTCTACAATGAGTATTCCTTTTAAAGCAATAACAATTTAGAATTTCAAACAGAATATGAGCAATAGTTTAAGTTTCCAACACTTTCGAAAATTTAAAGAATTTCCTAAAATTGAATTTGGTGATATTACTTTTTTGATAGGTAAAAATAATTCCGGCAAGTCTACTTTCGTTAAGGCTTTGCTTCTTCTTACTAACTACTTAAAATCGGGTGATATGAAGGTTGTTCCTTTTAACAAGAGCAACTTTGAGGATCTTAATATTGGGACATATGGTAGAGCCTATACAAGACAACTAACAAAAGAAGGCTATTTGGAAAATTCTTCTTTAGCCAATCATATATATGTTAATTTTAGAATTGGTTTAGGGAAAGATTCTTTTAGATTTTTTGTTAATATGACAGGTGCTTCAGATGATACTGAAGCAGAAGTTGTTCAGTTTGATATTGACCAAGAATCATCATCTTTTAGTATTAGTTTGGATCCGCACGCACACAGAATTACATTGTTGGAAAAGGCCAATTCAAATCTCTCAATGCTATATAATCAAATTAATGTAATTGAGAAAAAGATCAAAGAAATAAAATTTGAACTTGAAAAAAATAATGATAAATTTTCGAGAGAATACATTGAACTAAATTCAGAATTGGAGAAAAATCAAAAAAACCTCGAAGATATTCGTTCTGAAGCAAATCAATTCGAAATTACTGTAATGTTTACTGAAATTTCTTCAAATTTTAAATCAAACAAGTTGTCAGAGGCTTTAAGACAAGGATATGAAAATTACATTGAAAATTTTAAAATTTATGAAAGCGTTGACTTTGATAGAAGTGGTGAAGAAGAGGAAGTTGAAGAAGAGTATTTTGAATATTTAGAATCAGAGGAATACTCTGAATCTATTGATTTAACCAATATTGATATTTTCAATAAAAACAAAGAATCGATTAAAAAAAACTTTGATGATACTCTCAATTTCATTGATAGTTTAGAAGTCTATTACCTTCCTGCTACGCTTTTCAAATACTCAACCCTGTTCTCTATAAAAGACTCTCGCAATAGTCTTGCTCAAACAATTCACGAGTATTACCAATTAAATCTCCACCAAAATGATTGGAATACCTTGTTCGTTAATGAATGGCTAAAAGAGTTTAATGTTGGTGATTCATTAGAAGTTAAACAAATTGAAGGGGAAGCATATACAGTTAATGTAATTAATAATGGTGTATCATTATCTCTTGCCGATGCAGGCACAGGAGCAATACAGGTGGTCCTTCTAATTTTGAGAATGGCTATCTTAATCTATAAAAACCTGCAGTTTGATAAAAATATTATTGTAGTAATAGAGGAACCTGAAATTAACCTTCACCCGGCGTTGCAAAGCAAACTTGCCGATTTGTTCTTTTCAGTGTATGAGGACTATGGTATTAAGTTTATCATAGAAACCCATTCAGAGTACATGATCCGCAGATCACAGGTAATTACGGCAAAGCAGGAATTTAGTGCAGAGTTGGATTCGGTTAATCCAAATCCTTTTACAGCACTGTATTTTCCTTCAGAAGAAAACGCACAGGTTTATTCTATGAATTATCATTCTGATGGAACTTTTGAGAACAGTTTTTGTTCTGGCTTTTTTGATGCTTCGTCGTCAAGCACTTTAGAATTAATCAAACTTAAACGCCAGAAAGACAAGAAATGATGAAGTTTCAAGTGTATTCAGAAAAAGAAATTTTTGAGAATATTTGGCTAGATAATGTTAAATATCCTAATTGGAACAATATTTTGAAATTTCATTCAGATGTTTTTCTAAATATATCTAAACAAGACTTTGAAGCAGATATTGACAATACTGAAAATAGTATTCTCTTTCAATTTTTGCAGGCAACAGGTGGAAAAGGACTGCAGGATGATGAGCTTTTTTTCATTGAATTTGAAAATGACAATTCAATTGTTATTGAAAAACCTTTCTCAACATATTTCCTAGATAAAGATGAAGCATTGGTGAATAGTCTTTCTGAAAAGTTTGGTTTAATTTTTCAAAACAACAATGTTGATGATAATGTGGTTTCGGCTAAATTCTATGCTGACATAGAAGCAGATGATGATTATGAGGATGGAATGGGAAATCACGGATGGAAATATCTTCTTCCTGAGTTTTCAAAGAAAATGAATGCTTTGATAGTAAACGACCCATATCTTTTTGACAATACTGAACCAATTAATGGTGAAAATGTAAAAACCGGTGTTATTAATCTGCTTGCCATTCTAGATGCTGTATTACCCAAAACCCTCGGTATTGATTTTCATTTTTTATTATTTACAGGGAATGACAAAAAAGAAATGTCACCGGCAAAAGCGGAAAGTATTTATAATGATATTTCTTCCGCTCTGAAAGTCCTGAGAACATACAATGTTATTTTTGAAATGGTTGTTTGCCAAAATACTTTACATAGACGAATAATTTATACAAATACATCAGTATTTAGGAGCGAGCACGGGTTCGATATGTTCTCTGAAAGAAAAAAGCCTAAGCCCAAAACAGATAACGATATTACAATTGAAGACATCTTTCAAAATTTGGGAGAAAATAGTGGTGAACCACAAATAAATGAGATTTTCAAAAAGATTCCAAAAATAAAAAAAGGCGCAGTAAAGGCATTGGAGAATATTAAAAAAAATACAGTCTATAAAGGTGAAAGATGTCACGGTTTTGATGCTACTTTTTCAATCCAAAACAGATTAATCAACCATTTCCCCTAGCCAATGCACCCCCACTGCACACAAAACGCTTACATTTGCAACAACAAAAAAAAACCATAAAAAATAATGGCTCAAAATAGACCCGACGTAAAATTCATCTTCGAAATCACCGATAAAGTCCTTTGGAACACCTTCAAGAAAAACGAAATTGGCGATGTCCTTTTACCTTTCGTTGTGCTTCGCCGTATCGACTCCATTCTGAAAGACAAAAACGAAGCCGTGCGCTCTGCCTACGAAAAATTCAAAGGCAAAGTTGCCGATGACAAACTCGAGCCGATTCTGAAAAAGTCAGCCGGAAATCTCAATTTCTACAACATCTCAAAACACACGTTGGAATCCCTTAAAGAATCCACCAAAACCATTGAAATTGATTTCCACAATTACATTAACGGTTTCAATCCGGTGGTAACAGAAATCTTGGACAACTTCCAGTTCGAGAAAATCGTGGCGCGTCTCATCAAAAACAAACTGCTTTACGAAATGATTCAGGCTATCACGAGGGTAGATTTGTCATTACAGAATTACGACAACCACCAGATGGGTTACATTTTCGAGGAACTCATCCGTATTTCCAATGAGCAGTCCAACGAAACTGCGGGGGAACACTTCACCCCACGCGATGTAATCGAGTTAATGTATAAAGTGATGTTCTCCACCAAAAAGGAAGAACTTTCACAACCGGGAACCATCCGTACCATCTACGATCCCACACTCGGAACGGGCGGTATGATCAACTTGGCGAAAAATTATATTTTGGATGAATTGGTTTCCGGAAATCAAAAACCAACTATTTTCACTTACGGTCAGGAAATCAATGAACAGTCTTATGCCATTGCAAAAGCAGAGGCACTCATTACAGGTGGCGATGTGGACAATATCAAGCATGGCAACACGCTTACCAACGATTTGTTTCCCGATAAAAAATTCCATTTCCAGTTGGCAAATCCACCTTATGGCGTTACCTGGGCAAAAGATTACGATTTCGTTTCCAATGAGGCAATGAATCCTGCCGGTAGATTCTACAACGGACTTCCTGCAAAAAGCGATGGTCAGTTGCTGTTTCTTCAGCATATGATTTCAAAAATGGAACCTAATGGAGGAAAAATTGCCGTCGTTACCAATGGTTCTCCGCTCTTTTCGGGTGGTGCCGGAAGTGGCGAAAGCGATATCCGCAAATACATTATTTCCAACGATTTGCTCGATTGTATTGTGTCCCTGCCGAAAGATATGTTCTACAACACCGGTATTGGCACCTATATCTGGTTTTTGGATAACAACAAACCCGAAAACCGTCGTGGAAAAGTGCAGTTAATCAACGCTTCCGATGTGGAGGACAAACGTGCCGGAAAAGACGGCTTTGCCGTAGTCAACAAACGCAGTTTGGGCAATAAGAGGAATGATATTCTCGATCGCCATATCGATGATGTGGTAAAACTCTACACCGATTTTGAGGAAAACCAGTATAGCAAAATTTTCGATAAAGAATTCTTCGGTTACTATTATGTGACAATCGAGCAACCTGAATATAAAGATGATAGTATTGTTTTAGATAAAAATGGTTTTCCGAAAGCAGATTCAAAAAAAAGGACTTATGAAAGAATCCCGTTAACAGATAACATTTTAGATTATTTTAAACAAAATATCCAGCCACATATTGCTGATGTTTTGCCACCGGATCCGGGCAAAATTAAAATTGGCTACGAAATCAATTTCTCCAAATACTTCTACCAGTATGTGCCTTTGCGTCCTTCCAAAGAAGTACAGCAGGAAATTGAAGCTTTGGAGTTTGGCGAAAATGGCGAAAAAGGAATTTCGGATTTAATTAAAGAACTTTTTGTTTAATTAAGCATGGAACATAAAATTTCTAAATTTCAATGGTTTAATGAAATTCCTTCCCACTGGAAGGAATCTAAAATATCTTATCTTTTCGAGATTGGTAGAGGGCGTGTTATCTCTGGCCCGGAATTAAAAGAAGACGGGTTGTATCCTGTGTACTCCTCTCAGACAAAGAATGATGGGTGCATGGGAATGATTGACACCTATGACTTTGATGATGATTTGATTACATGGACTACCGATGGTGCAAATGCTGGTACAGTATTCATCAGAAGCGGTAAATTCAATTGCACAAATGTTTGCGGCACTTTAAAGCCGGTAGTTGATGCAGATTTAAAATACTATTACTACTATTTACAGTTTGTAACCCAATTTTATAAAAGACCTGATACCAACGGAGCTAAGATTATGAATAATGAAATGGCTTCCGTTCATGCTTTAATTCCTCCACTTTCTGAACAAACCAAAATCGCCGCTTTCCTCGACCGGAAAACAGCGCTGATTGATACCATCATTGAAAAAAAACAGAAACTTCTGCAACTCCTCGAAGAAAAGAAAAAATCCGTCATCAATGAAGCCGTTACCAAAGGTCTCAACCCAAATGTTCCCATGAAAGATTCAGGGATTGAATGGATTGGCGATATTCCGGAGAGTTGGGAGGTTTCTAAACTTGGTTATTTAGGTTCTTTTCAGAATGGTGTAAGTAAAGGCGGTGATTATTTTGGAACAGGTTATCCCTTTGTTAATTATGGAGATATTTATAAAAATTTCTCTTTACCATTAAAGGTTGAAGCATTGGCAAATTCTACTGAAGAAGATAGAATTAGTTATTCTGTGGAAAAGGGAGATGTTTTTTTTACAAGAACTTCAGAAACTATAGAAGAAATTGGGATTGCGTCAACCTGTTTAGAAACTATTCCGAATGCAGTTTTTTCAGGTTTTACTATAAGATTTAGACCTGATTTAAAAAGTAGCTTATTTGAAGGTTTTTCAAAATATTTTTTTAGAAGCAATTATGTAAGAATAAGTTTTACGAAAGAAATGAATTTGGTAACGAGAGCGTCATTAAGCCAAACATTATTAAAATCATTGACTATTTTTTTGCCGAGTTTGGAAGAACAAAAATCTATTGCAAAATATCTTGATAATTATGAAAAGAAATTTTTTGAAGTATCTCAAAAATTAAATTTTCAAATTGAAAAACTTAAAGAATATCGCCAATCCATAATATCTGAAGCAGTAACGGGAAAAATTGAAGTTTCAAATTAAAAAAAATTAAAAACTATGGCAGAAGGAGTAAGAGAATCCGATTTTGAATACGACGTGGTAAAATCTTTGGGCCGTTTCGAAGAATACACGCCTTTAGACCGCTCGTTATACAATAAAGACCTTTGCCTGATTCCGGCAGAGGTTATTGCCTTTGTAAAAGACACACAACCCAAAGAATACGAACAGCTTTCCAAAGAATACGGCGCAGATACAGACCGTAAAATCGTGGAAAATGTTGCCAAATCTATCAACACCAACAAAACCATAAAAGTTCTGCGCGAAGGCATCATCAAGGATCGTGGTGTAAAACTGCAGATGGCGTTTTTCAAGCCAAACCACAACCGCACCCCGGAACATTTGGAGAAATATGCCAAAAACCGTTTGGCTGTCGTTCGTCAGTTAAAATATTCCAACCAGAATGAAAATTCTTTGGATATCGTGCTGTTTGTCAACGGTATTCCGGTGATTACAATGGAACTCAAAAACGCTTTAACAGGGCAATACCTTTCACAGGCGATTGAGCAGTACAAAAACGACCGCGATCCACGCGAAAAACTCTTCGAGTTCCAGCGTTGCCTCGTGCACTTTGCTGTTTCTACAGAATCTGTGGCAATGACGACGAAGTTAGAGGGCAAAAGCACTTATTTCCTACCGTTCAACGAGCATTTGGTCAATGTTAATCCCAACGGTTTTGCTACGGCGTTTCTGTGGGAAGAAGTTCTTACCAAAGATTCGTTGCTCGATCTGATTCAGAATTTTGTGAACATTCAGGAAAACGAAGAAAAATTTTATAATAACGAGACCAAAAAATTAGATTCTAAAAAATCCAAAGTCCTTATTTTTCCGCGTTATCACCAGCGCCGAGCCGTCAACAAACTGTTGTCAGATGTCCGTTCAAAAGGAGTCGGACAAAAATACCTGATTCAGCATTCTGCCGGTTCCGGTAAATCAAACACCATTTCTTGGCTCGCGCACCGTCTTTCAGATTTGTACCAACATCCTTCCGATGCAAAATCTTTGTTCGATACTACTATTGTGGTTACAGACCGCCGTGTGTTGGATAAACAAATTCAAAATAACATTCGACAGTTCGAGCAGGTTCCAGGTGCTGTCGCTTACATTGATGAAAGTAAAACCTCGCAGGATTTAAAAGAAGCCATAGAAAACGGAAGCCGAATTATTGTAACTACTTTACAGAAATTCCCTGTAATTTCAGAAACGGTTTCGCGTTTTTCAGACCGTAATTTTGCGGTGATCATAGACGAAGCCCACTCTTCCCAAGCCGGAGAATCTGCACGCCATTTGCGTAAGGCATTGTCTTTGGAAGAATCCGAATCTGCCGATAAAACCGAAAAAAGCATTGATGATATCATTGAAGAGGAAATCGCAAGCAAAGGCGACCAGAAAAATATTTCATTTTTTGCATTCACGGCCACACCAAAACCGAAAACAATAGAGATTTTCGGCACTGTTCAGCCGGACGGAACCAAAAAGGAATTCGACCTGTATTCAATGGAACAGGCGATTAAAGAAGGTTTCATTCTCGATGTTCTGAAAAATTATATGTCGTGGAAGCGCTATTACAAACTCGTAAAGCGTTCCGAAGTGGAAGACAAAGAATACGCGAAAAAGAAAACCGTGCGTCTGCTGTCCAATTATGTTGATCTTCAGGATCACGCCATTGAAAAGAAAACCCGCATTATGTTGGAGCATTTTGTTTCGCAGACACAAAAGGAAATTCAGGGCACAGCCAGAGCAATGTTGGTAACCAGAAGCCGTCTTCACGCCGTGCGCTACAAACGCAAGTTTGATGAAATTATGCGCGAAATGAATCTGCCGTATGAAGCATTGGTAGCATTCAGCGGAACCGTAACGGATCACGAAAATAACACTGAAAATACAATGCAGTCAATGAACGAATTGGAAGGCAGAATTTCAGTTCCTGAAGCATTGAAATTACCTAAATACAGAATCCTGATTGTGGCAAATATGTATCAGACCGGTTTTGATGAACCGCTGTTGCATACCATGTTTGTAGACAAAAAATTGGGCGGAACAAGTTCGGTGCAGACATTAAGCCGACTCAACCGAACCAAAAAAGGCAAAAACACCACAATGGTGTTGGATTTTGTAAACGATCCCGAGAAAATCCAGAAAGACTTTCAGGCCTATTACGGCAGTAATTTTATGGAATTGGACGATCAGACCGATCAGAACAGTGTTTATGATGTTTTGAACAAAATAGAATCCACCAACCTCATTTACAAAAACGATCTGGAATCTTTTGCAGAAATTTTCTTCCGCAAAGGCGATCATAAAGAGAAATTACAGCCTATTCTTAACGCCATTGTAGAAAAATACAAAGCCTTGCCGGAAGAAGAACAGGAAACGTTTAAATCCGATGCCAACGACTTTATCCGTCTGTATCGTTTCCTTTCGCAGATCATTTCCTTTACCGATGTGGAGTTGGAGAAATACTATGTGCTTTTAACGGCTTTATACAAAAAACTGCCTTACAAAAAAACAGTGTTACCTTTTGAAGTTTTGGAAGATGTGGACTTGGAATCTTACAAACTTCAGCACAACTTCACCACAGATTTACCATTGGAATCCGGCGACAATGCAATGACAGGTCAAAAACCTGCCGGTGCTTCCAGTCCCGATGAAGATGAATTGGAATTACTCACCAAAATTATTAAAGTTCTGAATGATACTTTCGGAATTGATCTTCGTGATGAAGACAAAGTTGATTTCTTCAAGATGAAAGAGAATGTGTATCAGAATGAAGATTTAATGGCCTTCTTCAACAAAAACAATTCAAAAGCAAACATTCAGGACAAGTTCAATGACACTATTGATGATGAACTCTTAAACTTCATAGACGGCAAACTGTCTCTCTACAACAAACTCACCGAAGACCGCGTAAACAAAGAATTCAAACGCCTTTGGTTCAATGAGATTTATGATAGGACGGTGAGAGGAGTATGAGAAATTCAAAACTAACTATCTCATATTTAAAAATTAATCATGAATGAAGTGTTAAAAAAATATTTTAGTCCCGAAAGCATAAAACTTGCATTCTATCGTGTTCAGTGTTGGCCAGACAGAATGGTAAAAGATCAGGTTGGTTTGCGGGCCTTTGGTAGCGATCTTACGGAAAATTGTAATGTTTTTTCCGAAAAAATTGTTAATGGGCAGTTCGTACCAAGCAGAGGTTTTAAGTATTATATGCCTAAATCATCAGGAACAAGCCGCACAAAAACACTGTTGAATGTCGAAGATGCATTAGTTTATCAGGCAATCGCGAATGTAATAGCTGAGCAATCTTATCATGAATTAAGTGAACACAATGCATTTGTTTTTGGTAGTGTTCTTTCTCCCGAAACTGTAAAAGGACTGACGATTTTAGATGAAGAGCAGCCAAATTTTTTCTTTTTTAAATTTTGGAAGCAGTTATACCAGCAGTTTAAAGAATCAGTTATTTATAGTATCGAACAGGACAAAGTAAAATATAAGTTCGAAACGGATATTACAGGTTTTTTTGATTGTATCCCCCATTACAATTTATTGAGCAAACTGTCAGAAAGGTTTAGTGTTGAAGATGAAATTTTAGACTTACTAGCAAGTTGTTTTAATGCTTGGTCAGGTACAAAGGAAAGTGTGACACCGGGCGTTGGCATTCCGCAAGGTTGCGTTCCTTCCTTTTTCTTTGCCAATTTATTATTACATGATCTTGATGAACTATTGGTTGAAAAAGGGCTAAAGTATTATCGCTACATGGATGACATTAAAATTTATGGGTATGAGGAAATAGATTTGAAAAGAGCATTAGTTGAGATTGACATGTATTTGAAAGGCAATGGTCTTTCCATCAATTCCAAGAAAACTTCAATTCAGGAAATTGATGAAAAAACAGAAGATGAAACGGTAAAAGAAATGAAAAAGATTGAAATCTTTGATCAATATGAAGGAGAAGATTTTTCAGATAATTTACATCCTGATTTGAAAAAGGATTCTGCATCTATGGTTGGTCAGGATCAGGATGATCTCATATTTCAGTTACCAAATATAATTTCTTTGACGGATAGAGAGGAAGTTGAAAAATTCCACCGTGAGCAGATCAGCGAGGTGGAAAATGAATTGCCTGCATACTTTCAAAATCCAAACGACGCAATCTTAGAACTGTTACCTGAAATTGATGATATTGACTTTATTAAGCAAAGTGTCAAATACAGTCAAAGTATTAGAGGTCTCAAGGAAATTGAAGCAGAATTTCATCCAAATTCTGATTTAATTAAATATTGGCTTTTTGCTTACGAAAAGTTCTTTTGGCGAGCAAACAGTTTTGGACTTACTCTTTCTTTATACGAGGATAGTAAAGAAATTAGAGATCGTTTATTGAATTTGGTTACTACTCAGTTTGATCTTTTTGAATGGAACAGATATTTTGCTTTTCAAACGTTGTCTTTTAATTTTAAATTTACAGATCGCGAGCTTAGAGAAGTTTTTTTTAAGTTCCTGAGAGAGGAAAAATCTGATCTAGCGAAAATATCCCTCTATAGATTGTTATTCAAACATTCGCAAAATGTACAGTTTAAGGCAACTTTAAGAAAGCAACTTCAGAAAGAAAACAGTTATTACCTAAAAACTCTTATTACAGATTTTGTTAGGAACAGTCCAAAGGGTGATGTAGATATTGTAGAATTCATAAATTCAATCGGGTTATGAGTTTTACAAGTTTAAGAAATCAAATGAATAATCTTGATAAGATCAACTCTACTCAGGATTATGTGAAAAAATATCTGTCAGATAACCAACAAAAAGATTTATCGTCTCTCGAAAATCGATATTTGGAGCATTTATATGGTGATGTAGGAAAATTAGAGGTAGAGAAGAATCTCCGAAGTTTCTTAGGCAATAGCAAATATAATGTGTCAAATGAACTTGCTAAAGAATGTGTATCATCAATTTTTTATTGTAAAGATATTTACGGATGGAAAATCAAATCTTGGCTAGATACGGCGCTAAAAAGTTTTGATAGTATTTTACTGGTGTTGATCCAGGAGGTTATGAACGAAACCATAAAATCTTATGATCGAATAGGCAGAGAAAGACATAAGTATCAGCACCTGATAGATAAAGGTGGCGATTTTGCTGTAATTGGATCTGGTTTCAATACGGCTTATGCGCAGAGAAATGACGTTACACATATTGAAATAATGGAAGGGGGTAAGCGAAGACAGGTAAATCTAAGCAATAAACAACTCTCAGAAAAGAAAGAAATTGCCCTGGAAAATTTAAAGAAGGCTCTATACGCGTTGTATCTAAAAATTTAATGATAACATATATTTTATTCAATGCAGTTTCACTGCATAAGTGAATTCTAGATTTGCACCAAATAACAGATGTCAGACCAAACCACATATCAAATTTATTCCCCAGCTTCAGTGGTTGGCTCATTCAATAATGCGCTGATAATCCCTCAGACACTGAGCTTAATATATCTAAAAGGCCGCTACATCGCCGGGCAAGGAAAATCATATGCCGGCTATTATTACGATCTTTTCTATTCCGAATCCGATACCACCAGCATCAGCGTAAAGCTATCTGGTATACTTCGCTCCAAATTGGTAACTGGTGAAGTATATATACTCAAAGGTTTTATTGAAAAAAGTGTCAGGAACTCCAGTATAGATTTACGGTTTGCAGCAGAAGAAATAGTACAGCAGGAGGAAAGACAGTTTTCAGAAGAAGATTTAAAAAGATACGACTTAATTCAGGCAAAACTCGAAAAAGGTTCTCGCGACTTGGAAACATTCATCCGCGAAAAAAAACTGCGTAACGAACCTATAAAAATTGCAAACATCTACGGCCACTCCGCAATAGTTCAGCACGATTTCAACGAAGGATTAAACATCTCTTCCGGTGAATTTGAAATCACCGATTTCACCTGCAATATCACTTCAGCAACTTCAATCCTTCAGAAATTACGGGAATTGAAGCCATTGCAGTTCGATATTATCGCACTGGTTCGCGGCGGTGGAGACCGCCAGAGCTTTGATGTATTCAGTGATGTGGATCTTGCCAATGAATTTATTAACCTTGAAAGCATCACCATTACAGCACTGGGGCACACCGTTGACGAAAGTCTGCTCGATAAACTGGCAGACCGAAGATTCCACGTTCCACACGACTATGGCGATGGCCTTCATAAAATCATCGAGAAGCTTAGAGAAGAGAAATCAAACTCCCGAGCAATCCTGATTGACGAAGTAAAAAAGGACATTACAAAACAGTTTGAGGAGCAGGTGAAAACTTTAACAACTCAACTAGGTAATAAAAACAGAGAGTTTACAAAATTGCAGGACGACTCTGCCAAGCAGATAAAAGATCTGACAGAGAATACACAAAAGCAGCTGAAAGCACAGTCGGATGAAATGGCAAAATACAAAACGGATATTGCCGATTTGCACGCAAAAAACCTAAAATCCGCCATTCAGTCTGAAACTGCCACTTTAAATGCCAGAATTGAGTTGAGTACAAGAGAAAATGAAAGATTGCAGAAAGAACTTAATCAAAGGAAAACCAATTTTACGCTTGTAATTATCTTATTGTTTATAGGAGTTGTAATTGGTTTCATTATTTCCAGTATTTTCAAGTAAATAAAAAAGTAAGCCTATGAACTTAAATGACTTATTCAGAAAGCCTGAAGCATCAATCTCAATTGTTGAAAATTATATTTTAAAACAGAATGAATTCCTGCAGAAGGAGATTGCTGAAATCAACAAAACAGAAGAGGACGATAATTACAAAGCAATTGCTGACGCCAACCTAAGGTCTCAACTTGATTTGCATGATCATGATGTAGAGAAAAGAACAAAAATTGAAGATCTTAGAATTAAGATTAGTTTGCTGGAAAACGCAAACGCCTCCAAGGAGAATATTTCACTTAATGATCTGCAAGAGTTAAGTAACTTGTATATACAATTAGAAAGGCTTGAAGATGGTTTTTCCGAAACTGATATAATGATGAATAATGCCCATTTAGCACACAGCAAACGGGATTATCTCGCAGGCGAATTTTCTTCAATTCAGCAGAATAATAACTTGGTTTTGGTCTATAGTCAATTTGAAACATCTCTTTCAGAAATTTGTGCCACATTAAAACACAAATTAAAAATACCTATCTACGCAAATGAGTTACAGGGAACCGGCATTGAGGTTTATAAAAAATATCTTACTAAATTTTGTTTTATAAATAGCGATTTTTTTAAGTCAAAAAACTGGTATTACCTGGATACTGTAAGGTTAATTCGCAACAGTATTGTCCATGAGGGAAATAATATATCAAGACTTCAGAGAGAGGACAGTAAGTTGGTTAATGCTCAAATTTGTTTGGAAGAAATAAAAGATTTGGAAGGTATAACCATCATGCAAAACAGGATGTTTAGCACTTCTCCCGAGTTCGTTTTACAGTATATTGATCAGGTTAAAATTTTTTATCTTGAACTTAGAATTCAATTGGCAAAGAATAGAAAATTGTTCTATTAGAAAATGATAATAATTGCGCATCGATCTTTAGAAGTATAACTTAAATATTTTCGTACTAAAAGCTTGTTTATTATGCAAGAGAATAAACGCCACATCGGTCTGGTAAAATGGTTTGATAATGAAAAAGGATTTGGAACTTTAGGTATTCCAGACTCTCCGGATATATTTTTGCATAAAAATAATTGTGCCGATATCGAAGGTTTCATTAATAAAAAGGAGCCAATAGTATTTGATTTATCTTATGACGAGCGGAAAAACCGGTTAACAGCAGTTCATTGCAGGCGGCCAGAAACAGTGGATGATTTCTTTTCCCTAATGCGGTTCCTCGGACAATCTGATATTATTCCGATTGAAATTGAGGTTAAAGCTAAAGGCAGGTTTGGTGGTCCTTACATTAAAAAAGAAACACGTTCTTTCAGTCTGATGTTTATGGTATTCAACAGGGTTTTTGAAGGCATGCTGCCTCCTGATGTTTCTGCTCATATTATTGCCTTTTTTGATGATCATCTGGACAAATCGAAGTTTGTATATTTTGCAGATTTTTTTCAGAAAAATGTAAGACGTGTGTTCGGCGAAGAACAAACCTCAGAAATACTTTCAGCAATTTATCAGCAATTTAAACATAATATTGGCGAAGAAGAATTGTTCTACGTTTGGAAAAATAGAAAGTTTACGTTGATTGGTTTAGATGAGATTCATGATTTTGAGATAGAAAGAGGGATTATCGAAAATCATTTTGAAGAACTCTTGTTAGAGGACTTCACCAGAATCCGTAACTTCTCGTATGGTGAAGAGTTCATAAATAATTCCATGAACTCCCGATTAATCAATCCTGTTGGTAAAAATTTTTTCCAGTTAATTCATTTGTATCAGTTTCTGCCGCTTTTTGATGAACCGGCACAAAGTGAACTTAAAGAAAATATTGAGACGCATCTTTACGAAGCCACCAAAACGGAATTTACAAATGATATTAATAATGATCCATTAATTTCAAACGATCAGGAATTTACAGAGTTTTTTAAAATAATTGAGAAAATACCTGCTCAGCTACCCGAAGAGAAAAGATCTGTATTGAAGAGTTATTTTCTAGGATTACTGGAAAGCAGAACAACGGAAGATTATAAGCCGGTACTTTGGCTAAAAGGTTATATTTCGGATCTTTCATTTGATCAAGTAACTCGGTATTTCCTATGCGACAACACCAGCGAAGATAACAGAAGAGCAGTTTTCAATAAGTTAACCAATGACGAAAAGGAAGAACTGAAAGAGAAAAACCAGGAAAAAGCACTCGAAGAGTTTAAATCAAAAGCCAATTCTTTATTCTCGAATGTTTCAAAGTTGGGTGATCTTGAAAACTACGACAGTTTTATTAATTCAATACCTTGTGCCTGGATTAAAGAACCGAATCAGATAAAAAAGGAAATTAACAAAATAATTGTAGAAAATGCATCTGAGGATGCAAAAAAAATGCTTTGGCGTAAAAATATTTTATCTCATATCGATTTTGTTGACAAACTGATATATTTTCTTGATGAAAATTCCTCCGACGAAGACCGTTTTTTCACACTGTCGGGGTTAGATTTAAACGATCAAAAGGACTTCTTTGGACAATTCTCAGTTCTATATGGTGTAGAAAAGTCTCTGATTTTACTGCAGGAATTTTGTTTTCAAAAATATGGTCTGCCGAAAGAAGCAATGGGAAGCTGGAAGCGTGATGGTGAGCAGTTTGCTGATTTTCCACAGGAATGTCTTGAGCTTATTTTTACTTTGCAGGATGAACTTTCTGCAGGACTGGAATTTCCAGTTTTGTTATATTTTTTCAGAAAAGGATTGCTGCCACCATTTTTTTTCAAATTAAATCTCGGCGATAAAATAGAAAATTACACGGATGATGAAATATTGCGAATTCTGAAGTTTAATTCCAACCCAAATGTCCAGCAACATAATATGAATTTTCTGTGCGCTTATTTTGAAAAGTTGGAAGAAAGAAAAGAGTTCGACTATACCAATTTACCGAAACTTTACGATTTTGCGTTAGAATATGCAGATTCTGACTTTGATTTCTTTGATAATATTATTTTTCACCGGATAAATGACAGACAAGAATACTTTAAGATTTGGGAAACTAAAAAAGGCAGAATAGTACCGGAAACAGAAATTATAAACCTCATTCTAACAGATGAAAACTTTACAGACAGATTTTCACATTGGGTGTTAAATGAGGTTCTTTCAAAGGAAGATCTAAATAATCTCCTTTTGCGGTTTTTATCAGAGTGTAATCCTGTAGCAAATCGTCTGAACTTTGCTGCAACCTTTAGAGTGATAAAATGGCTGTCGGAAAACAATCAAGAGCTCTTAGAACTGTTTGTAGGCGTTCACAAGGATTATCATAAGGTAATAGCGTGGTTTTTGGATAAATCTGAATATTTGGATTTTGGTTATCTGAGAGAGGCATTCATCTATTTTCGGCCGGAACAGCAGGTACGCATCGTTAAAAAACTGTTTTACTTAAAAGCTTTGGACAAATTTGATCTGACTGTAGAGAAACTTGAGCAGTTGGCCAGATTTGATTTGGAACTTTACAGGTTAAACAATGTACATAATCCGGAAGTGCCAGTTGATGTATCCACTGATGTTGTGATTAAAGCATTACGGTCTTTAAAAGATTCGGGAAAATTTTTGATCGAGTCTGAACTCCTTTCTTTTGTCTTGGAAGATCTCCGATTTACAGTAGATAAAAATATTAGACTTAAGGATTATTTTGAACCTTGTAAAGGGAGAACGAGGAAAAATTTTGACTGGAACTCTGTTCAAGGCTCAATTACTAAAGTTAAAGGTGAAAATCAAGATTTCTTTTTAATCAATTTTCCATATAACGAATCATTGGTTTCAAAGGTTAGAAATTTGCCAGGTCGCAGGTGGGATGGTATTGAGAGAAATTGGTTGGTGCCCGCAACAAATGAATATGAAATAAGAAACTTTGCCAAAGAAAATAATTTCAGGCTTAATATTGGAGGGATATCTTATCAAGACAATGCGCATCTTGCAAAATTGGTGTTGGGAAATATCCCTTTGGGCATCAGATTCTGTGAAGGAAGAGAAGCTAAAGATGTGGACAGTATCACTGGTGAAAAATTTTATTGGTGCAAAAATGAAGCTTGTCACAAGCTTTGCGAAGCAGTCCATACGGAGCATCAATGGGAGCAATACACCTTATTGGATTTCTGTGAAATTTTAGCATTAAATACTGATGATACCAATTCAGTTAGGGATGTGATACCCTATAGCAAGTACTATCAGTTTGTTGGTTTAATAAATAGATTTAACAGACTTTTGGAAAAATTATTCTGTCACGAATGCGATCATATTCTGTTCCCTGCCGAACAGTCAAATTTTGCGGCTCATGCTGTAGTAAGATTTTGTTGCGAAAATCAAACATGCTCTCAAAAATCCCAAGTAGTTTACCTCAATAATTGCCTTAATGGTAAATGCAATTGCATAATTGATAGTAGAGAATCTAAAAAATGTCCAAATGGTTTGTACATCTGTTCAAATTGTGGCGGATGTTGTTCTCATGTAATGCTTGAAAAAAGATTAAATAGCCTGCAAACTACAGGAGGATTTATTCATTCCAATTTAAGGTATGCGGTGGAAAAGTATCTCGGTCACTCGGAAAGAGCACAATATTTTTGTCATAAGTGTGCGGAACCAATGGATGAAATTTCAGAAGATGTTTTTAGATGCTCTTCATGTAATGTAGTATATGATACAACCCCCTACAAACTTCCAAGAAACCATAAAAATATAGGTTCAGTATCCAATGGAAGAAACAATCTTGATATTTCTGCAGAAGATGATCTTTAATAATGTTACATCTAAAAAATGATTAAATACTTACTTTCTTTATTTACCACTGTTCCTGCCGGTAAACAATTATCCTCGAAGCAAATTTCGGCTTATTTAACCAGAAGAGGTTACAAGGAACTAACTTCTGGTACTTTCACAACTGAAACATGGGGAAACACTGTAAATATTAATTTCATGAATGGTGGAATTCATATTAAAATCTACGGATCCGGCTATTCCGAGTCAGATTTCATAAAGAATCCCATCACGAAAGAGCAGTTGAAGGGGTTCCTGCGATCGAACGGAGGTTGATAAGAATACAAGAAAATAGAAAAACGAGCCGGAACAGAAATGCCAAAAAAGCAACAAATAATTACCGCTTTCGAAAACCTTGATGCAGACGCACTGGAACAACTTCTTGATGATAACAAAACCTATGAAGATGTTCCAAAGAAATTATTTGTTGACCGGTATAGGGAATACTTTCAAAATCTGAAAGATGATGAAGAGTTGATCTGTGATTTCAAGGCATTTCCAGGAAAGTGTAATCTTTGTTCCAAAGGAAAGAAAGGCTATTCATTCGTAAATTCGCAGAATATCTGTTATGCCGAACTACTTTTCATAGAAGTTGAAGATGACTTTTTGGATATTTATTCCTGCAGTGATTTTGATTCGTCAAATAAAGATATTTCAGACTGCTATGGTGGTATATCTTTCTGTGATGATGAAAAGGTAGGCTTTATGCTGTCCTTTGATGATTTAGTGGAAAAGGATTTTTGCATTACTGCAGTTAAGGAAATTGAAGACAAGATCAATGAGAACAAAATTCTTCCTTTAGAATTCATTAAAGATTGGAGGAACAAATACAATCCTGTCTATGGCGATTTAAATATTTTTGAAAGAAAAAACTATTCTTTTATCAATTTGGTAAAAAATTATTTGGGTAGTATACGTAATGCCGTGAATTTTATTGAATATAGTAAGAAAGCAACGCTTTATATTGATCTTTTTAAGGATCCTGTTTTTCAGGATGATGAAGCCATAATGATGTGGATGTTTGCCTGCATTGAAGATATTCCGGACGTAAAATTTTGCTTGCATGCCAAAGTAAACAAAGCCGAAAATTACATAGCATTTGGCAAAGTGAATGTTGATCTTTCTTATATGCAGGACTACCTTGATTTGCAGGAAATCTACCGGCAACATTACGATTTGCTTCCATATTCTATAATGACAAGTTTCCCTTGGGATTGGCAAAATCCTTGCAACATCTCAAACGATAATTTGAATGATATGTTCGATGATAACGAGCAATTTCCTTTCTAGAAGGTACATTTCTTAACATTATCACTTGTTACAAAGACACAAAATTTTCATTAAATTCTCAGCTCTGCCACAGCAAGTTACATAATGAGCATGAGGCATTAGTTTCTTTTCAATTTGTTTTTTTCTTTTCAATTTCTTTCAGTCCATCCATATAAAATTTCACGGCATAACCAATTCCGAATGAAGGTTATTAATATTGCTTTAGGCATTCTTTAAGTTCATACTCTATTTGTTTTACTAAAACTTCAGGATATTCTACTTTTACCGCCTGTCCGTGCCAAAGGATTTCCTGAAAGAAATCGTAAGTCGGAACCAGTAAATATTTAAAATATGTCCTGTCATTTTCTTCCTTTACAAACGTCTGTGAATGATGAAGGGGTAAAGACTTTGCATAATTGCCCTGTTCCCAGGTAAAAGACAGTACAATTTCCATTGGTTGTTGTCCTTCGGTTGACATAATGCCAAAAGAGTTTTCAAATGTTTTCCGCAGATCAAATTTTTGTCTTACAAATGAAGAACTCTTAATATCTAAATTCTGAATACGGTCTAAAGCAAATGTTTTTACCAGAAAATCACTTTTTTTATGTTCGTTTGCAAGCAGATACCAACGGTGCTGAAACTCTTTCAATGCATAAGGTTCTACAATCCGTTCAGAAGTTTCATCTGTCCAGAATTTGTGGTAAGTAAATCCTAATATTTTTCGGTTCTGTATAGCGTGAATAATGCCATTGAGATGGTTTAAACCCCGTGCTTTTCGGGGTTCGAAAATCATAATATCCGAGTTGCTTTTGGTCTGTCGGTAAGCTTCTATCAAAAGCAAATTATCTAAAACAGATTCTTCGGCGTTGGTCAGTTCCTCTTCAGAAATATAATAAATATCTCGCGAACGGCTGTAGGAAATTTCAATACCGGTGACTTTCAGAATGGCTTTTTTATCGCGTTGAAAAGTCCGCTCTGTAAATTTTAGTTCCCCCAAATCTTTCTCTTCAAATTTCTTTTCCAGATAGGATTTAATGTCTTGATAACTTGCGCCCTTTTCCTTTTTGCTTCGCAAAATATCCTGAATATATTGCAGGCGGAGCATTTGTTCTTCTTTGGCCATATTATATCTTTATTTAAAAGGTGTTTTATCTGTAAAAAACTGCAGTCTGACTTCCAGTTCAAGCCAAACATCGTCAATATGCATAAAGTCGTCAAAATCTAGTTGGGAATGAAACACAAGGCAGTGCATCAGATAACCGAAATGCAGGTCTTTAAAAGGGTGATTTTTACTTCCCTTAAATTCATTTCCATTCAAATAAAAAAGGTCACTGGTTAACCCAAAAAGCATATAACTGATTTCTTTTTCGGTAATGATCTCATCTCCGAGCTCTATGTTTTCGGATTTACAGTAATCTTCATCGTAACTGAAAACAGAAACCCGGGGTACAATCTCAAAATCATCAATTAAACCTTCATTTTTTTGTTTTTGCAATAATGGCTCAAGTTGTAAAAGATAATCTTTTGCACGAACTTCTACTTTTCGGACTTTATCATTTAAATTAGAGAATTTCTTAAATTCTTCAGCTGTAATTTCGAGCATTGCTATTACGTTTATTTTAGCAAATATAAAGTAGTAAAACGACAAAAAATGTCTTTTTACTGATTATTTGATGTTGTTTGAAGCAAACAAAATAAATAAAATGAAAATAAAAGAGTGAAAAACAGTAGCATCGCAGTTCCAAAAAATCTTAAAAACTTCTTTCTAATTATAATTTTTTCTGTCTCATTATCTTCAGTTACTTCCTCAAAATAATGGTTTCTTATTTTTTTCAGTAGTTCCATAAATTAATTTTTAAACTACAAAACTATAAACAGTATCAGCCAAAAGAAGTCATTCATAAATTTTCTTTCAGCGACTTGATTTGTCTTTTTAATAGGTTATCTTTGTGAAAAAGTATATAATTATGGAAAATCAATTTTCACCGGCACTTGTTGCTTGGGCTGAGAAAGTTATTGAGAAATGCACACCAAATGCTGAAAAGTTTAATTTGGAGTATTATCCACTTCAGTCAAAGGTTAAAATAAATCCGGAAATACTTTTTATTGGTTTAAATCCCGGCGGTGGATATGGGTATAAGTGTCAGATAAGTAATCCTGATTGGGAATTTGATAAATCGTCTTCTAAATTAACAGCACATAGATTATTAAAAGGTAATCCCTCTTTCGATAAAGAATTTTTTGCCGGAAAATGGAAATATGGCAATGGATTACGCAAAATTGATTTTCTTAAAAATGCAATAGATAAATATGATTTCGTTTTTACAAATTATATTTACTACAGTTCTAATAATTTTTCAGAAATAAACAAGACCGAATTTAGAAAAGCAATTCAAGAGAATATTTCGCAGACTTTTGATCTTATTAGTATTATAAATCCTAAACATATCATTGTTTTAGGAACAGGGACCGGAATTGATAAAATTGCTAAAAATAATAAGTTATTAGTTCAGGGCTTTAGAAAAAGATTGCTAGTCACAGGTGAATTAAATAATAAAATCGTTTATGGTATTCCACATCCATCATATAATAATTTTCCGGCAGAAAATTATGCAATTAGCGAAACATTGCGAAGGATTATGGATGGGGATGTCGTAGAACCATTTACACTTCATAATTCAGAAGAAATTAAACCCAAACTTCTCAAACCAACTTCAAAATTTAATTCAGAATCATTCTTACGTAATTTTGAAAATTATAATCCTGAGCAGACGGAAAAATGGATAGATATAGTTTTCAAAGGTTTGAATAATGATGAAATCTTAATACGCATAAATCCGAAAAAAAAAGAATTTGGAATTAGGAATACAGATAAGAAAAACTATACAGAATTACAAGGTGAAAGTTTCTATAATCAATTTTTTGATAAAACATTCGAAAGAAAAAAAAATAGTTGGTTTATATCAAAACAATTTAAAAAATTTAATAATATAAATTGTGAACTTTCTGAATTAGTGGATGCTTTTTTATCCGCAGTTAATGCCGAAAAAAATAAAATAGCATTAAAATGAAAAAAATCAATCCTTGGGAAGCCAACGATTTGGCAGGAGATTACGAAGAAAGAGGGTTTCATCCTACTAAATGGGAAGAAGTGACCGAATTTGATGAAGAAGGTTATGGTTGGGTTTGCACTGATAATGGACGGGGTTTTGTTAATCAGGAAGGTTATCTTGTCATTCCGGATGATTATGAAATGATTCAGTATCCATTTTTCGAAAACGGCTATTGTATTGCAAAAAAGGAAGGAAAACTTGGAATTTTTGACCGTAAAAATTATGAGGTTTTTCCATTTATCTACGATCAACTCTTTGGATATTTATCAGCCGAGAATCCAAAAGTAGTCGTTGCACTTAACGGAAAGTGGGAAATGATGGACATCCAAAGAAATACGATTTTACCATTGGAATACGATGATATTTTGGGTTTCAATGATAAATATATTATTGCCTCAAAAAATAACAAATACGGTCTAATCGACTATCAAGAAAACATCATAATAGATTTCAAATGGGACCATCTGGAGTTTGTAGGAGAAAATTACTGCGCGGGAAAAACAGTGGATGTTTTCTTCGATAAAGTACAATTGGAATATGAGGGTATTTATTATTCAGATTATTTTAAACATTTTACAAAAGATTACCAAAAAATTATTTTCGGCATTATTGATATTGAAGGTAATGAACTCTTTCCGTTTATTTCAGATATGGTAATCCGCGAGTTTAACCCGCAAAATGGCAGAGCAAAAATTGCATTGAATTATTGGGAACATCCTGAAACGGATTCCGATGAATTGTGCTTTATTGCAGACCGCAATGGTAATAAAATTCCATTTTCACCACCGTTAACACAGGAGGAAAGAGATAATAATTTTCATTCAAGATGTCAGCAACTGATTTGGGAAAATTAATTCTTTCGAAACTAAATCTGCATCCAGCTTTGTCCTGCATCTACCGATCTGAACCTGCCTTTTGTCGTAGTTGCAAATATCGTCTCACCACGCCTGAAGATATCAATAAATTCCCCAACTTCATTAGAGCCGGGAAATTTTATTTCCCACGAAATCCCTGCATTATAAGAAATTTCAAGGATAAATGGAGTACTTTTAGAAATTTGAATCAGTCTTAAACCAATGGAAACAATTAGGGGCATTTCAAATTTTTTTAAAATTAAATTCCTCAAATATATCCTATGATGGAGACAAAAGAAGTCTTTCTAATGGTTTTTATTGAAATTTTTAAGAAGAAATTCAATATTTTCCTTACCAACAGGATTCTGACTGTGAACTTGGAAATTAATTTTATGAATTTGGTTATCCAGGCAGTATTCTACCAAAAACTTGGCACAGTCGAGACCGGATTTCCCTTCACCCAAATCGTGGTCAAAACTGATGAAGTCAGGAAGCCCATTTTGTGAGATGTAATTTACAAATTCTTTAAAATCATAAACGCGTTCAAAACCTTCCGGTGTTGGTCTTAAATCATCCAAATAAAGTCTTTTAGGGTAAAGGTTTTTTGAAAAATCAAAGAAAAAAGGTTGATTGACAAGTTGATAATGTTCATTAAGCACACTGCCATTAATGAAAGTTGTTTTACCGGTATTTAAAATTCCATATCCTTCGTGAATATGACCAAACAAATGATATTTTGGTTTAATCTTTTTGACTTTTTTCAGCAGATTTTCACAACCAACATTCAGTTGGTCTGTAGTTCGGTCTAAAATACCAAGAGGTGGACCGTGTGTTACCAAAATATCGGTATCATTTGGAATTTCGTTCCAAACTTGTTGAATATCTTTTCCTCTGTCAAGATTAAACGCCCAGTTAAAAAAAGT
>JAYRDY010000007.1:0-24918 GCA_041909215.1 Cloacibacterium sp.
AGTAAAAAAAAGAACACAGGGATTCTTGTGCCAAGTACCAAAGGCATGTCTGTTGCAGGAAGTTTTGGGTTGGTGCAAAAATTTTTGAAACTCACAAAATATATTATTCTTTCATCATTAATAATTGCCTTAGCAAGACCAAGAACTTATACCGTTACAGATGATAGAGACGATGCTAAAGGAGTAGATATTATTTTGGCAGCAGATATTTCGCCGAGTATGTTGGCAAAAGATTTTGAACCTGATAGAATTACCGCACTTAAAAAAATCGCGAAAGATTTTATCAAAAAAAGAGAAACCGATAGAATAGGTTTGGTAGAATTTTGGGGAGATGGCATTGCAAAAGTCCCGTTAACTACAGATTATCAGGTTTTATATGATGAAATTGATGCAATTTCTCCCAACTTCGAAGATTATCCAGGTACAGCAATGGGTACGGGTTTAACAATTGCAGTAAATCACCTGAAAGACAGTAAGTCTAAATCTAAAATTGTGATTCTAATGTCTGATGGCGAAAACAATGTAATGAATGCCATAGATCCTGCAATTGCAGCAGATTTGGCAAAAAATTATGGCATTAAAGTTTATACCATTGGGATTGGGACTAATGGTTATGCACAGTTCCCTCAATACGGACTTTTTGGGATAGAATTTGTAGAAATGCCCGTGCAAATAGACGAGGCTACACTTTCTGAAATTGCTGCAAAAACAGGCGGTAAATATTACAGAGCAACTTCTAATGAAAGCCTGCAAAATATTTATAATGAAATTAATGGATTAGAAAAATCAAAAGTAAAAACCAATAAAATTTATAATTACGATGAGTATTTTAGAGTATTCCTTTGGTTTGCTTTGGTATTTTTGATGATTGATGCAGTCTTGAGATGGAGATTTTTTAGAATTTTTAATTAAAATGAATTTTAGTTTAGGAAATATTTGGTACTTACTTTTGCTTTTACTCTTGCCAGTAATTGCAATCTTGGTTTTTGGGTTTAAAAAATGGAAACTCGAAAAGAAAAATATTTTTGCCGATTCTAAATTTCAAAAAGAACTGTTTCCGAAAGAATATCAGTTTTCAAAGTTTTTACCTTATTTGTATTTCTTAGCTTTTCTGTTTTTAGTTTTTGCCATGGTAGATATTTTAAGTGGTAAACACGAAATGAAAATCAAGCAAAAAACCAATTCAGTAATTTTTGTGTTAGACGTTTCTAATTCTATGAATGCACAAGATGTGCAACCAAGCAGGTTAGAACTGGCAAAAGCCATTATTATTAATTCTATTCAGAACATGAATGATGGTAAAGTAGGGATTGTAGTTTTTGCAGGCGAAGCAGAGTCTATTATGCCTCTAACCACCGATTTTTCTGCTGCCGAAACGTATCTAAGTTCTTTAGAAACATCGGTTGTCGGGAGACAAGGAACAGATTTTTTAAAAGCTGTAAAAGTAGCCACTCAAAAGTTTAAAAATGTACCGAAAGGAGCCCGAAAAATCATCCTAATAAGTGATGGAGAAGATAATGAAGGAAATGAGAGTGCAGCTCTGGCTGAAGCTCAAAAAGAAGGGATTACCATTAATTCTGTGGGGATTGGTACTGATGAAGGAGCACCGATTCCTGTTTATGAATTTGGACAATTAATGGGTTATAAAACGGATATAAATGATGAAACCATCATCACGAAAAGACAAACCAAAGCGCTGATGACGCTTTCTTATGATACCGACGGAGAATATATTGATGGAAATGATATTAATAATGCGATTCCTAAAATTTTAAATTTAGTGAAACAGCAAAAATCAGGGACAGAAATGGTTGTTAATTCTCAGTTTGAAGTGCATTTTTATCAGTGGTTTTTAGGTGTTTCTTTGTTTTTATTTTTCATGATTTATCTTTTCAACCCGAAAAAAGATCTTAACTTATAAAGTATTCTCAAGTGATTTTAAAAAAAAGGTTTTAGTAAGCGTTTTGGAGTATTTAATTTATTAAATTTTTAACATTTTTTAAAACCCATGTTAACAATTAAAGCAATATTTTTGTAAAACAAATGTTTAGAAAATTTATTGCATATATTCTTTTTATTTTTTCGGGACTGATTTCTCTTCAGGCCCAAGAAAGTCTTAACACTTTACTCTACAAAGGCAATAGAGATTTCGATAAAAAAAACTACGATAAAGCTTCTTCTACCTTTATGGATGCAGTGAAAAAGAAAGGAGACGATTTCGGGGCGCATTATAATTTGGCCAATTCTTTATACAAGAAAAAAATGTACGATCAGGCCAATGCAGAATATCAGAAAGCACAAAAACTTACAAGAAATCCAGACGAAAAAGCGGCTTCTTTCTACAATATGGGGAATTCTTATCTACAAAATGGCAATGTTGAGAAGGCTATAGAATCTTATAAAAATGCTTTGAAAAATAATCCTGATAATGAAGCGATTTTAAAGAATTTGCAAATTGCGAAGAAAAAGCAAAATCAAAAACAAAACAAAGAACAACAACAAAACCAGAAACAAAATAACCAAAACAACAATCAGCAAGAAAAAGGAAAACAGCAGGATAAAGAAGGAGAAGATAATCAGGAAAACAAAAATCAAAATACTAAAAGCCAAGATAACGGCAACCAAGGAGTAGAAAATCAAGGAAAAGGCAGTCAGGGTAAGTTGCCTAATCAGCAAAACAATAATCAAAATCAACAAAATAACAATCAATTACCTAAAGATTTGCAACAATTAATTTTGCAAAGAAGTGCTAATCAGGAAAGAGAAACTGCCAGAAATTTACAAAACAAGAAAGCCTACTCTGTGCCAGAAAGCAATGAGAAAGATTGGTAATTAATGAAACGTTTGTACTACATATTATTCGGTTTATTATCTGTAATTACTTACGGACAGGTTACTGTTTTTACAGAAGTGAATACAAAAGAACCAAAACTGAATGAACCTTTGGTGCTTACTATTGTACAAGAAGTAGCTGGCGAAGATTTAGAGCAGCAAACTCCTTTGCAATTGATGGATTTATCTAAATTTGATGTCGTTGGTACTGCTTCAGAAAGAAATACTTATATAGACCAAAGAAAAGGAATTAGAATAAATCAGTTGGTTTATCAGGTTTATTTACAACCAAAAACTTTAGGTAAACTCAAGATTGGGTCTGCTTTGGTAACTGTTAATGGGAAAATTTATAAGTCTGAACCTTTTGATGTTATCGTAAAAGAAGGAGATAAAAGAGCAGAAAATACAGATTATTTTTCAAAAGATGTTTTTTTGAATCTTGATGTTGATGATAAAGAAGTTTACGAAAACCAACCTGTTGTTGCTGTTTTAAGGGCTTATAGTAAAAATTTTAATAATTTCAGAAAAGTTGAAAACATTAAAGTTCCTAAGCAAAATGATGCCAGAATAAAGCCTATAAGTTACAAAAAACAAGATATAGAAAATACAGACGGAGAATATTCTTCGCAAGTAATTGCAACATTTGTAATCTTTCCTGAAAAATCGGGAAATATAGAAATAGAACCTGTTTCAGCGCTTATTAAAACTCCAGGGGTTAGCAAAATATCTTCTAACAAAGTTAAACTTAATGTAAAAACGCTTCCTAAAGGTTCGCCAGAAAACTTTAAAAATGCAGTAGGTAAATTTAACATTACAATTAATAGTAGTGCTAAAGAAAATACTGCAGAATTGGGTAAACCGATAGATGTTGCCGTAAAAATATCGGGCTTAGGAAATTTAGATGAAAATAAGTTGCCTAAAATTATTGAGTCTGCAGATTATACTTTTTTTGCGCCAAAAATTGTTTCTCATCTTTCTACAAGCAAAGACGGAGTGAAGGGAAGTGTGGTGGCTAAATATTTATTAATTCCTAAAAAGGAAGGCAGTCTAAAGATTGAAACCGAAGGCTTTGCTTTTTTTAATCCAGAAAACAATCAGTATGTTGATTTAGGAAATGCTTTTCTAAATCTTAATGTGCTGAATGCTAAACAAATTGCAGCAAACAAAACCCCGCTAGATTTGGTAGATGATTACACCAAAGGAGTGATAGAAACTGTGAAAATCCCAATAGACAAAGAAAAAAATGTTAAAGAATTATCATTCAATTTAAAATATATATTGGGTAATTTTGGGATTATTGCCTTAGGAATTTTGTTCTTATTTTTACTTTATAAACTAAGAAGTAAACCCAAATCAGAAAAAGAAATAAAGCCAATTACAACCATAACAGAAGAAGAAGAAAAAATAAGAAAACAGTTAAAACCAGACTTTTCTTCTTACTTTAATTATTTAAAATTAGCGAAGGAAAGTGGCAATTTTGCTCAGTTTTTCAAAACATACGAAGAGCTTCATGCAGATACAGAATTGTACGTGGAGAACAAATTTAATATGAATTTAAAGGTTTTTCTTGAAGAATACAATAGTGCACAATTCAATGAAGAATACCGAAAACTGGTGTATGCTATTTCAATGGAAAAATATGCGCCAATCCACGAAACCGAAAACATAGATGAACTGTATAATAACATTCTTAGTATTTACACAGAAATTACGAAATAATTAAAAATATTTCATAATTTTGCAAAATTAATAATTAAAGATATGTTAGACGCTTTTTCTTTTAAAGAATCCCTTACTTGTTTTATGGTATTATTTGCTGTGATCGATATTCTAGGCTCAGTACCCATTATTGTATCTTTAAGAAAACAATTTGGTCATATCGATTCAGAAAAAGCAGCAATCGTTTCGGGTTTATTAATGATTGTTTTTCTTTTTGTTGGAGATAAATTACTGAAATTCATTGGGATAGATGTAAATTCGTTTGCAATTGCAGGGGCGTTTGTAATTTTTGTTATTGCTTTAGAAATGATTTTAGGAATAGAAATTCATAAAGTAGAAAACGTAAAAGCCGCATCTATAGTTCCTATCGCATTTCCTTTGGTTGCTGGTGCAGGTACGCTTACCACAACACTATCGTTACGTGCAGAATATCATGTAATTAACATTATTGTAGGCATTGTCCTCAATACCATTTTAGTTTATATTGTGCTGAAATCTGCAACATTTCTAGAAGAAAAAATAGGAGATGCAACCCTAATGATTTTCAAAAAAGTTTTCGGAATTGTACTTTTAGCCATCTCTATTAAATTATTTACAGCTAACTTTGCACAACTGTTTTCAAACTACGTTAATTTTTAAAATCTAAAAAAATGAGCACTTTTTATAAAGTTTTTTTAATCATTTTTATCGTATTTATCGGTATTAATTTCTATGCAATAGATTGGGGGTTAGGCTTTTTACATGCCGATAATAATAAATTTTTATTCTCAATAGTAGCAGGTGTTTTAGGCTTGCTTCTTACAATTGTGATGAATACTTGGAGAAAATTGTCTGAGAAAAATTAATTTTTTTTGGGCGCCAATTCCAGCTTTCCATTACAATCTTTTTTGGGGTGACTTCGGCAAGCTCAGCCACCCCAAAAAAGGATTTTCATTGCAATCTGGGGCGCAGTTTAGCGTTTATTAGTCCACTAAGTTATTAAGAATAGCTTGCGATTTCAGTTCCGTTTCTTTCCACTCTTTTTCAGGAGAAGATAGTGCCGTAATTCCGCCACCAGCAATAGCTATTATAGTGTTTTTATAGACTTTAGCACATCTCAAATTCACGAAATAATAGATGTCTTCCTCTGTTTCTATTTTTATATAACCAGCATAAAACTCACGGTTATAGTTTTCTATTTCTAGTATTTTTTGTTTGCAGAAATCTTTAGGGATTCCGCAAACCGCAGGTGTAGGATGTAAATCCGAGATTAATTTCTCCAAATCTTTTTCAGCAATTTTCGCAGTGAAATCTGTTCTTAAGTGTTTTATATTTCCAGAGATATGATTGTACGTTTCGGACTGATTAATCTCCGAAGAATAATTTTTTAAAATTTCAGAAATATAATTTGTTACTGGTTTTTGCTCTTCTATTTCTTTTTCACTCCATTCTTCATCAAGAGGCAGCGTTCCTGCTAAACTCATCGTGAAAAAAGCATTCTCCTTTTTATTGTATTTTCCTAGAATTTCTGGGGTTGCACCCATCCAAATTTCTTCATCACTCATCAAAATATAGCATAAAGTATTGGGATATTTTTCACAAAGATTGCGATACGTTTTTGCCAAATCCAGAGAAGAGATTTCTTTTATTATTGGTCTGGAAATAACCAATTTGGACAAATTATTTTCTTTAATAATTTTTATAGCTTTCTCTAATTTAGAAAGGTATTGGGCATGAGTTGGGATTTCCGTTTCTTTAGTAAAACTGGTGTTTATGGTAAATTTTGATAATTTATTTTGAAATTCGTTTTCATTTAAAACGTATAATTTTTCAGCAAAAATATCAAGAGACTTTTGTTCATCAAAACTCGTGAAATTCACCAATTTATTGCCTTCGTTCTTGTTTTTAGTCCAAAGAAATGTATTGGTAGAAGGCAATCTTAAAAAGACTTCCATTATTTATCTATCTTTCGGTTGATAACCATATTACTCATCGTACAATGACAAATTAAACTGCCGTTTTCATCTCTTATTTCAATTTCTAAAAAGTGCAAGGTTTGGCCTTTTCTGATGATTTTTGCAGTGCCTGTAACCACCCCTTCGGTTTTGCTTTTTAAATGATTAGAGTTGATGGATGTTCCCACAGCTGCTTTACCTTCTTGGGCAACCAGAATATTAGATAAGCAAGATCCCAAACTTTCTGCAAACGCAATGCTTGCGCCACCATGTAACATGCCTAAAGGTTGATGAACTCTAGGGTTTACGGGCATTGTGCCAACTAAATAATCGTCGCCCAGTTCCGTAAAAACTATTCCTAAAGTTTCCATCAATGTATTTTTGTTCCATTGATTGAGTTGGGCGAGTTTCTCTGTATTTGTCATTAATTTATTAAGATTTGAATACGTTTAAAGACTAATTTTTCAGACTTTTATTTTAGTAAATCTTAGGATTCCATTTTTCAGGATATTTTGGAGTAATATTTTTGTAATAATCTTCTAATTCTTGCATAATACTTTCGAAACTTCTTGTTTCTAAATCATGTACAGAAATTTGTTTTCCTAAGTGGATGGTTTTGTTCTTGAAATCGCCCGCTGCAATTACAATGGGCACTTTAGCTTCTACAGCCATATTGTAGAAACCTTTTCTCCATTTTGGTACCCAACTTCTGGTTCCTTCTGGAGTGATAACCAAAGAAAAACTATCTTTTTTAAATTCATCTACCACGAATTTTACCAAATTATTTCTTTGGGAGCGGTCTATACCAATACCACCTAAAGCTTTTATAATAAAACCGTACCAAGCTTTGGTATGTGCGTCTTTAATGATAACTTTTAATTTTTTATCTAAAACCCAATAAGATAGGTTTCCTAAAATATATTCGTCATTAGCGGTATGTGGTGCTACTACCAAAATACAACGGTCTAAATTGCTTGCAGGTCCTTCCATTACAATCTTCCAACCCCAAATCCAAAGGATAAATTTTGCGATAATTTTTTTGATAAACTTCATTTTTTCTGATTTATAAACAAAAACAAGTAACCCTGAAAGGTTACTTGCAAATATAATTAATTATTGTTTAAAATTTCTTTTAAAAAAGATTGCTAATGAAATCCATTACTTTTATTACGATTTCGAGTACAAATTGAATCATGATTTTGTGTTTTTAAGGTTATTAAGCAAATTTTTCTTTTTGTTCTTTAACGTTACGAAATTAGACATTAATTTTCTAATTTACTTTTAAAAAATGTTAAAATTTAAAAAAATTAATTAAAGGTTGCCAATGTACCGAAGTGCTATGACAACCTTACTAAACTAGAACTATTTATTAGTTTTAATTTCTATTTTAGAACTTCCGTCTTTGATAGAAATGTTAAGGTCTTTTAGATTTTCAATATCCTTAAGGTTTTTAAGGTCTTTCAGATCTCTTTTTAAGATGCTGTCTGCTGTTTTTTTAGGATATTTTTTACCATTGATGATTACACTATCAGCATTATTTGTATCATATTCAATAGTTGTTCCGTTGATTTTTATTTTATTTTCATCAATAGAAATCGTTCCGTCTTCATTGTCTTTGCCTTCATCATCATCATTAATACCGTTTGCATCAAGGTCTCCGTTAACGCTTAGATCTTTGTTGGCTTTAGAAACCTTCATGGTTTTTGGTACAACCAGTTCATAATCTACACTATAATGTCTAAATCTGTACTGATAAGGATAGCTGATAAAGTTCGGTAACAAAATCTTATTGCCAATAACTTCTACAGGTACAGTAAGTTCTAGTGGTTTGTTGTATCCTTCAGCATATTTTTTGATGATTAAGTAAGGCTGCGTAATGTTCGGGTTTCTTGTAACATTTACATCAGGATATTCTTCCTCGAAAACCGTTTTTTTGTCGGAGAAAATATCATCATCATAAGCAGTGAAATTCGCTGGGATGCTTACTTGTTTTTTATCAATAATTAAACTGTCTGTTGGTTGTACGTTGATGGAGATGTTCTCTGTCTCTTCTTTATCACCTTTGTAAGACATATCTATTTTAGCCATATTGATGCCGAAGTAAGTGCCTAAAAGAAGCATTGCAATAATAATTCCTCCGATTACGTAACCAATATTTTTAAGTTTTGTTTTTGGAGATAATAATTTAATACTGATTAAGCTGAAAAGTACAGCTACTAATAAAGCACCCAAAATAATGAGGCTAGAAAGTACGTATCTTAAACCGCCATCATCAAATAAGAAATTCATTTTTGTAACACCAGGAAAGTCTGGATTGCCAAACAGTCCGAATACAAAAATTAATCCCATAATAGCGCAAACCGCAAAGAAAGCAAAAAGAGCTCCAAATAAAACCCTAATAACTGTTACTAAGCCATTACCAGCAGTGTTTACCATTGGTTTTGCATCGTTATACATTTCGCCAACTTTGGCAGTAGATTCGTTAGCAAACTTAATGATATTGCTAGATTCTTCTTTAATATTGTCAAAATTTAAGGGTTTACCTTTCATTTTAAGAAAATCAGCTGCGGTTTCTGCTTTCGGTAAGATTACCCAAAGTACGATGTATAATAAAATGACAAACGTTGTAGAAATACCTGCGGTAAATAATCCTAAAAACCCTATACCAAACCAGATTACTCTCATCCAAGTCATATCCATCCCGAAATAGGCGGCTAATCCAGAGCAAACTCCACCAATTTTTTGGTTCTCAGAGTCACGGAAAAGTTGTTTCTGTGAAGCGGAAGAGAAAGCATTTTTTGCTTTTCTGCTAGAAGTTTTATCAGAAAAATAAGCTTCTTCTTGTTCTTCAATAACTTCTGGTTTACCAATTTGGGCAATCACTTTTTCAATGTCTTCATCGTTAACCACTTCGCGTTTTGCCATGTTTTCTCTTAGAATTTCTACAATTCTAATTTCTATATCGTGCATTACTTCATCTGCTTCGGTTGCGTCTAATGAACTACGAAGTGCGCTGAGGTAATCACTCAGTTTTATATAAGCATGTTCTTCTATTACGAAAGAAAAACCAGCTAGTCCTATAGATAATGTTTTGTTCATAGTTTAGTTTATTAAGAATTTTTGGTGATTTGATTTACGGATTCCGTTAGTTCATTCCACGTATTTTGTAATTCAGCAAGAAAAGACTTTCCTTTTTCGGTAATTTGGTAGTATTTTCTTGGCGGTCCACTGGTAGATTCTTCCCATCTGTAGGCTAAGAATTCCCCATTTTTCAGTCTAGTAAGTAAAGGGTAGAGTGTTCCTTCTACAACGTCTAGTTTTCCTTTTTTTAGCTCATCTATCAGGTCAGAAACATACATTTCTTTATTGTTGATAAGACTTAAAATACAGAACTCTAGAATTCCTTTACGCATTTGCGCTTTGGTGTTTTCGGTGTTCATTTGTCTTAATATTTTTTAAAATTTGGTTAAGAGTTTAGATTAATTAATCTATTGTTTTAGTAATAAATTTTTGCGCGTCCGAAAAAATCTATTTCTTATTTTATATTACAAAGATATATATTATTTTTAGTATTATGCAATACAAAGTAGCTAAATAAATTTTTTTCCTAAAATCTTTGTACAATATTACTTTTTGGCAATACAAACCATAGAATACAATAAGCCATAATAACCATAAATGTTGAGATGCCAGCAGAAAATATCCCAAAGAATGCTAAGAAAAACCAAGCTAATCTTATAAGAGAAGTGTCTAATCCGAAATATTTTCCAAGACCAGAACACACACCAGCAATTCTTTTGTTGTCTCCGTCACGGGTTAATTTTGCTCTGTTTTCAGAGTAATATTGATTTTCGTTTTGTTGATAAGTTTTCATTTTATTAATGATTTTTGTGATTTTATATTGCAAAGATATGTATTTAATTTAGTATTATGCAATACAAAGTACCATAAATATTTTAAATTTTATTTAATGTATTGATTTTCAGTGTTAAAATTTTTAATTTAATTTTCATTAAAACTTCAAAATTCATCAATATTGTAACATTTGTAACTGAAATATTGTAAAACAGAAGGTATTTTTGCATTATAAAATTTCATACAATGAAAATACTAATAGTAGGAGGAGTTGCAGGAGGCGCCACAGCAGCAACCAGATTAAGAAGACTTTCGGAAGAAAACGAAGTCATTATTTTTGAAAAAGGACAATACGTAAGCTTTGCCAATTGCGGTTTACCTTATCACATAAGCGGAACTATTGATAAAAGAGACGCTCTTTTACTGCAAACTCCAGAAAGTTTGAAAGAAAGATATAACTTAGATGTAAGAGTTTTTACAGAAGTTTTATCAATCAATAAAGAAGAAAAAATAATTTCGGTTAAAAATTTAAAAACAGAAGAAATATATACCGAAAATTATGATAAGCTTTTACTTTCTCCAGGTGCAGAACCTATAAAACCTCCTTTTGAAGGAATTGATTCTGATAAAATTTATACGCTTCGCAATATTCCTGATATGGATAAAATTGTGGCAAAAACCAAAAACGCACAAAATTTTGTAGTTGTTGGCGGTGGTTTCATTGGCTTAGAAGTGGCAGAAAACCTCATAGAAGCAGGGAAATCTGTAAAGTTGGTAGAACTCGGCAATCAAGTAATGACGCCAGTAGATTATGATATTGCAAGTTTCGTTCACGAAAAAGCAAAACAAAAAGGACTTGAATTGTTGTTAAACGTTGGTGTAGAAAAATTCAATGATAAAGGCGAAACCATCGAGGTTTTCCTCAATAACGGGACTTCTGTAGAAACTGATGCAGTAATTCTTGCAATCGGTGTAAAACCCGAAACCAAATTAGCAGTAGAAGCGGGTTTAGAAATCGGCGAAACTCGTGGAATTTTGGTGAACGAATTTATGCAAACTTCAAATCCAGATATTTATGCAGTAGGCGACGCGATTGAAGTGGCGCATTTCATCAACAATAAAAAAGTACTCATTCCTTTGGCTTGGCCAGCCAACAGGCAAGGCAGAATTGTTGCCGACAACATTGTTCTCGGTAATCAATACAAATATACAGGCAGTTTAGGTTCATCAATTCTTAAATTTTTCGAACTTTCTGTGGCTTCTACTGGTTTGAATGAAAAAACTTTGAAAAAATTCGGAATTCCTTATAAAACGGCGATTGTAACTCGCGGTCATCACGCTGGTTATTATCCTGGCGCAAAAAATATGGTTTTGAAACTTATTTTTGATGAAAATGGTAAAATCTTCGGCGCTCAAGCTGTTGGTGAAGCTGGGGTTGATAAAAGAATTGATGTCATCGCAACAGCCATCAAAGGAAATCTCACGGTTTATGATTTGCCAGAAATCGAAATTACGTATGCGCCACCATTCAACTCCGCAAAAGATCCTGTAAACATTGCAGGTTACACCGCAGAAAATATCTTGAAAGGGGATTTAGAAATGATAAATTATGATGAGTTTTGGGATTTTGTGAAAGAAAATGATGCCGTAATTCTAGACGTGCGCACTTCCAAAGAATTTTCAGGAGGTGCCATTGAAGGCGCAATCAATATAAACGTAGATGATTTGCGAGCAAATCTCGAAAATTTAGATAAAAACAAAACGTATGCGATTTATTGTCAAGTCGGTTTGCGAGGTTATTTGGCCAACAGAATTATGAGAAACAACGGTTTCCGAGCGGTTAATCTGAACGGAGGTTACAATCTTTGGGCAAAAGTAAATTCATAATCATATTAAAAAAAATGTAATAATTGGGGCAGCAATTTCCGCCTTCCGCTCCCGCTTTTTTGGGTAACTTCGCAGGCTCAGTCACCCCAAAAGAGCTCCGCTCAAGTCGGGCTGCACCTACTTTATGCATATTCTAGAAATTACTTAAAAACTTTAGATAAATTAATAAATGTCATTTCAGTACATGATAAAAATTATAAAACATTGAAAATTAAACTATTAAGAAAGATTTAGATATTAAGAACCATTAAGATTCAGATAAATCTGAATGAAGCATAATGCTTAAAAATATCTTTAGATATTTAGCTTAATTTTTCTTAACAACTTAATCAATCTTAATGTTTAGAATATATAAATATTTGTACTGCAATATATTAAGGTTTTTGTCATGTACTTTAAAATGTCATACATAATTACATACAAAAAAACCTTATTATCTCGCAGATTTTGCAAGTATAAAATCGAGCAACTTTTCATCTGCTCAATCAGCGAGAATAGAAAATAAAAATGCCCATTTTTAAATATAGAATTCACAATTATGAAATGATTTTATGACTTCTGTAGATTAAAATCACTTTGATTTTTCTAACCGCTTTTTTAGTATTATTCTAAATAAAAATTAGAAAAATATGATATAAATAGGATTTTTTAGTCTTATTTGTTATGCGTTAATTAATAAATTTGTTAGTTGAATTTTTATGGCATTTTCAATATAAAAACCATAATAGAATATAGAATAACATCAAATAAACGCATAAAATGAGTTTTATTAAAACGGATTTAACCAAACTTGCAAACCTTGAAAAAAGCAAGGGAACTGGTTCCATAAGAAAAAGCAAACCAGAATATGTCCATTTTTTTCCACCTTGTAATAACGCTTGTCCTGCTGGCGAAAATATTCAGGCTTGGCTTTCTCTGGCTCAAGAAGGAAAAATAGAAGACGCTTGGAGAAAATTAACCGAGCAAAATCCTATGGCTGCCATTCATGGGAGAGTTTGTTACCATCCTTGCGAAAATTCTTGCAACAGAAAAGATTTAGATTCTTCGGTGAGCATTCACGCTGTAGAAAGATTCTTAGGAGACGAAGCACTTAAAAATAAGTGGCAATTTTATCCTCCGAAAACGCTTACTGGTAAGAAAATTATGATTGTAGGTGCAGGTCCTTCAGGACTTTCCGCAGCGTATCATCTCAGAAAATTAGGCCACGAAGTTACTATTTTCGAAGCTGGTCCAGTTGCTGGTGGAATGATGAATTTCGGGATTCCTGCGTACAGAATGCCTAGAAATATTCTTCAGGCAGAAATCAAAAGAATTGAAAATTTCGGAGTGAAAATTGTCCTTAATTATAAAGTTCAAGATATTCTCAAAGAAAAAGAAAATGGCGGTTTCGATGCGGTTTTTGTAGCAATCGGAGCGCATTTAGCCAAAAAAGTAAATATTCCAGCTCAAGAAGCGAGTAAAATTTTAGATGCGGTTTCTTTCTTGAAAGAAGCTGATGAAAATAGCGATAATAAACCACTTTTAGGAAGAAGAGTCGCCATTTACGGAGGTGGAAATACTGCAATGGATGCAGCGAGAACTGCGAAAAGATTAGGTGCAGATGAAGCCATGATTATCTACAGAAGAGATCGCGAACATATGCCTGCTCACGAATTTGAAGCAGATGAAGCTTTAAGCGAGGGGGTGAAAATCCATTGGTTGAGTACCATTAAAAATATGGAGACTTCTTCTATCACTGTTGAAAAAATGCAAGTAATTGACGGAAAAGCCGTTCCTACTGGTGAATACGAAACTTTGGAAGCAGATTCTTTAATTCTAGCTCTCGGACAAGAAGCAGATACCGATTTCTTAAAACATATTGAAGGAATTACCTTCAAAGAAGATGGAACAACCGTTGAAGTAAATCCTTCAATGATGACAGGTTATCCCGGAATTTTTGCAGGCGGTGATATGGTTCCAAGTGAAAGAACCGTAACGATTGCTACGGGTCACGGTAAAAAAGCAGCAAGAAATATTGATGCTTGGCTCAGAAATACTACTTACGAAAAACCATCCAACAATCCTTTGGTTACCATCGAAAAACTACAAATTTGGTTCAAAACCAATGCAGAAGCAAAAGCTCAACAACATTTAGAAATTGAGAAAGCCGTAGAAACTTTTGATGAAATTGTTGCAGGTTATACCACCGAAGAAGCGGTTTATGAAGCACAACGTTGCCTTTCTTGCGGAAATTGTTTCGAGTGCGATAGTTGTTATGGAGCGTGTCCAGAAGGTGCGATTTCAAAAAACGGAAAAGGGGAAGGTTACACTATAAATTATGATTTGTGTACAGGTTGTGGTGTTTGCGCAGAACAATGTCCTTGTCACGCTTTAGATATGGTTTTAGAACATTAATGAAATTAAAATTTTAGCAAAAAATAATTATATGAATTTTAAAAAAGTTTTAATACTTTGTTTATTAATAATTGCGAGTAAATTTTATACCCAAAATATAGTTTCTGCAAAAATTGAAATTGATGATTACGCAAATTTGCACATTAATCAAAAAATAAATTTTAGCATAGATACTTTACGTATAAGCAAAGATATATTGATTCATTCAAGATATGCAAAATTGTTAAGAAATGAATCACAAAATTCAATTTCTTATATGCCTAAAAAAATTGATAGTATTTTTTATACTTATAGTCCGCCTTCAAAAAAATCAAGTAGTGATTATAAAATAACAAATGATTTTTTGTTTACAACTGCTGAATTTTTGGCTTTGTCAAAAAAGAATTACTCCCAAAAGAAAAAATTTGATTTAGAATTTATTTCGCCAAAATATAAAATTGTTTATCCAAACTCTGAAGATTTAAAAAAATCATTTAAAACAACGCCCCCTTTAATTGCTGGAAATTTTAATAATTTTTTTACAGATAATTTTAGTTTTTATTATTTATCAAAAGATGCTGAATATGAACCTAAAATTAAAGATATTTCAAAAGATTTCAAGTATATACACGATTTTTATTCTTCAATTTTAGGCGAAAACATTAAGCCCAAAATTTTTTTTCTTCCAATAGATGAAGGTGATGGTTTAGGAGGTAGAACTTTTGAAAATTTAATTGCATTTAATACTTTATTCTATATAGAAAATGCTGATAAACAGATAATTGCTCACGAACTTAATCATCTCTGGTTTGGAGAAGATGGATTAACGTTTAAAAATCGTAGAGTAACAGAAGGTTTTGCAGAATTTTTTGCACTTCTTTATTTACAGCAAGCAGATGATAAAAACTATTTTAATGAAGTTATGAGAAGGAAATACTATAATTCAGAAGGATTTTCTTCATCTAAAACTTTTTTTGATAAAGAAAAATCTGGTAGGGAAGATCATAGGATTTCCTATGAACTTATACCTCTTTATCTTTTTACAAAATTTAAAAACAATCCCAAATTTTTGAATCTTATCTCAGAATTTTACAGAATCAACAAATCTAAAAATAAAATTGATTTTGATGATTTTGAAATCTTTTTGCAAAGCAAAAATGTGGATAGAGTATTTAATGAAAAAGATATTTTACCCGACTTTTTTATCACAAATTATTCTGAAAATGAAGTTGCAATAAATTTTACTTCTGATAAGAATATAAATGTAGAAGTTGAATTTACTGGTGAAAAAGGAAAAATAGAAGTTAATCAAATTTCATTTTCAAAAGACAAAAGAGAAAAAATAATTAATATCAAAAAAATAAATAAAATTGTAATTGATCCAAACTACAAGATACTTCAAATTTCAAGAATTAATGATGTTTGGAACAAAAGTGACACTTCACTTTTAAATAAAAATAGATATTTCACAACGGAGAAAATAAATCCAAAAGCTATAGAAATTTCAAATGAAGTTATTGAATTTTTACAAAACAAAAATAAAACTGAGATTTCTGAAAGTATAATAAAATTAACTGAAAATCAAAGGCTTGATTTTCAAAATCTTAAAAATAATTTTTATAATAATACCGATATTATTTTCACTGGTGGTGTTTTAAGACATTCTGAGAATAATAAAGCAATAAATCTTAAATTAGCTTATTTTGAAAAAGTAGGAAATAAATCAAAAGTAATAGGAATTGATTTAAAAACTGATTTGAAAATTTTAGAAAATTTTAGAATCCTTAATTACGATAATTAAGATATCATTTATCAACCATCAACCATCAATTATGAATAAAAATCCAATCATAGCAACCATCGACGGTAACGAAGCTGCAGCATACATTGCGTACAGAGTAAACGAAGTTTGCGCCATTTATCCCATCACTCCTTCTTCCACAATGGCAGAATTGGCAGACGAATGGGCGTCTAAAGGAATTAAAAATATCTGGGGAAACGTTCCCGAAATTATAGAAATGCAAAGTGAAGGAGGTGCAGCTGGTACAGTTCACGGTTCGCTTCAAGCTGGTGCTTTAACAACAACTTTTACCGCATCTCAAGGATTAATGCTGATGCTTCCGAATATGTACAAAATTGCGGGAGAACTTACAAGTGCAGTTTTTCACGTTGCTGCTCGTTCTTTGGCAGCGCAAGCTTTGTCGATTTTTGGTGACCATCAAGATGTAATGGCAGCCAGAACTACTGGTTTTGCGATGCTTTCTTCTGCAAGTGTTCAAGAAGCACACGATATGGCGCTCATTGCACAAGCTACCACTTTGAGAGCGAGAATTCCGTTTATTCATTTCTTTGACGGTTTCAGAACTTCTCACGAAGTGAATAAAATTAATCTGTTGAGCGACGACCAAATTCGTGCAATGATAGATGATGAATTGGTAATTGCACATAGAAACAGAAGTCTCAATCCTGATAAACCTTTTGTAAGAGGAACTGCTCAAAATCCTGATGTTTACTTCCAAGGAAGGGAAACTTCTAATCCTTTTTATGCAAAAATTCCTGCTATTTTAAAGGAAGAAATGCAAAAATTCTCTGAAATTTCGGGTAGAAAATATGCGCCGGTTTCTTATTTCGGGCATCCTGAAGCAGAAAACGTAATCGTAATTATGGGTTCTGGAGTAGAAACGGTAATTCCAACTTCTGAGTTTCTCAATAAAAATGGAGAAAAAACGGGTGTTATTAAAATTTCACTTTTCAGACCTTTTCCAAGTGAAGATTTTATTGCAACATTACCAAAGTCCGTTAAAAAAATTGCTGTTTTAGATAGAACCAAAGAACCTGGAGCTAATGGAGAACCTCTTTATCAAGATATTTTGGTAGGTCTTACAGAAGCTCTTTCTAATGGAACTTTAGAAAATATGCCGAAAATTATTGGTGGTAGATACGGACTTTCGTCTAAAGAATTTACGCCAGCAATGGTAAAAGCGGTTTATGATAATTTAAAAGCTGAAAATTCTAAAAACCATTTCACTGTCGGGATTACAGATGATGTAAGTTTTACCAGTATTGATGTAGATTATAATTTCAAACTAGATGATTCGGGTTGGAATCAAGCATTATTTTTCGGTTTGGGAGCTGATGGAACGGTTGGCGCGAATAAAAATTCGATTAAAATTATTGGAGAAAACACGGAACTTTCTGCACAAGGATATTTCGTTTATGATTCTAAAAAATCTGGTGCGAAAACCGTTTCTCACCTACGTTTCGGGCAAGAACCAATCGAAGCACCTTATTTAATTTCAAAAGCAGATTTTATCGCTTGTCATTTCTTCAAATTTTTAGAAAATGAAGATATGCTCAGTTTTGCTAAAAATGGAGCGAAATTTTTATTGAATTCACCTTATTCTAAAGACGAAGTTTGGGATAAATTGCCTTACCAAGTTCAGCAACAATTGATTGAAAAAAACATTAAATTTTTCGTGATTGATGCCAATGAAGTTGCCGAGAATACAGGGATGCGAGGCAGAATTAATACCATTATGCAAACGTGTTTTTTCAAACTTTCAGGAGTTTTGCCAGAGGAAGAAGCCATAAAACAAATCAAAAAAGCAATTGAAAAAACGTACATCAAAAAAGGACAAGCTGTTGTAGATAAAAATTTCTTAGCAGTAGATCAAACGTTAGCCAATTTATTCGAAGTTAAAATTCCAAATGCAGTAACCGCCGAAAAAGGAGAGGAGCAAACCATTGATGAAAATGCACCAGATTTTGTAAAAAATATTACCTACAAAATGATGATTGGCAAAGGCGATGAATTGCCTGTAAGTGCCATTCCTGTTGATGGAACATATCCAAACGGAACTACAAAATGGGAAAAACGAAATATTTCTGAAAAAGTAGCGCATTGGAACGCAGATATCTGTATTCAGTGTGGTAATTGTAGTTTTGTGTGTCCTCATTCTGTAATTCGTTCTAAATTTTATCACAAAGATTTATTGACCGAAGTTCCAGAAGGTTTCCAATCTGCGCCAATTAATGCAAGAGGTTTCCCTGAAACCAAGTTCACGCTTCAGGTGTACGAAGAAGATTGTACTGGTTGTAAATTATGCTACGAAGCATGTCCAGTAATTGATCAGGAAAACGAAGAATTGCGCGCGATTAATATTTTACCAAAAAATCCAGACCTTAAAAAACATAGAAAAGTGATTTCTTATTTCGAGAAATTGCCAATTCACGATAAAAATATGGTGAATTATTCTACAGTTCACGGCGTACAATTCTTAGAACCGATGTTCGAGTTTTCTGGTGCTTGTGCAGGTTGTGGAGAAACACCTTACATTAAAGTGCTCACTCAACTTTTCGGTGATAGATTAATGGTAGCCAATGCAACGGGTTGTTCCTCAATTTTTGGAGGAAATTTACCTACCACACCTTGGAGTTCTAATTCTAAAGGAAAAGGGCCAGCTTGGAGTAATTCTCTCTTCGAAGATAATGCCGAATTTGGTTTAGGAATGAGACTTTCTGCGGATAAACAGTTACAACTAGCTCATTTCTACGCAGAAAAATTAAAACCAGAATTCGGTGAAGATTTTATGAATGAAATCATCAATGCGCCTCAAAAATTAGAAAGTCAAATTATCAAACAAAGAGAAAGAGTTGAAATTCTAAAAAATAGATTGCAAAATTCTGAAAATCCAGATGCGAAACATCTTTATTCTTTGGCAGATCATTTAGTGCATCGCGCAGTTTGGCTCATTGGTGGAGATGGTTGGGCTTATGATATCGGAAGTGGAGGTTTAGATCACGCACTTTCTACAGGTAGAAATATTAATGTTTTGGTTTTAGATACTGAGGTTTATAGTAATACAGGTGGACAAAGTTCTAAAGCGACGCCTACTGCTGCTTCTGCGAAATTTGCAACTGCAGGAAAACGTGTTGGCAAAAAAGATTTGGCTATGCAAGCCATTTCTTACGGAAATGTTTACGTAGCAACCGTTGCGATGGGTGCCAATCCTCAGCAAACATTATTGGCAATGCGTGAAGCGGAAGCTTATGACGGACCTTCATTAATTCTAGCGTACAGTCATTGTATTGCACACGGAATTGATATGGAAAAAGGATTGAACCAACAAAAAATGGCAGTTTCTAGTGGTTATTGGCCATTGATAAGGTTCAATCCTGTGTTGAGAAAAAACAATAAAAATCCATTTATTTTAGATTCAATTCGTCCTACAATTCCTTTTGAGGAATATGCGTACAACGAATTGCGTTACCGAGTTCTAAAACAAACGCAACCACAAGATGCTGAACATTTAATGAAATTAGCGCAAGAAATTGTGGATTTGAGATGGAAAACGTACGAAGATATGGCTTCACTTGGAGCAGAAAACTTCCAACCGACTTTTTAATTGAGAATTGAAAGTTGAAAATTGAAAACCTCCCGAATTTGGGAGGTTTTTCTAAATTATGGTAAGAAAGAATATCCGTTTCTAAGTTTCCAAAGGAAATATTTTTCTAATAAAACTTTGTTGACATCAAATAAAACATTAGGCATCATAATCGCAAATTTTCTCGGTTTAAAAAGAGTATCACTAAAGATAATCACCTCTTTTTTACCAGCATCCATTATACAAAGTCCAGGTATTTTTCCCCAATTTTTTTCTTTAAGATCTGTTCTTCCGTTGATGGTTCTTACAATATTTTCAGCAACAATTTTACCAGTTTCGTCACTAGGATAACCAGTTTTAGGAATCGTAAAAGGAATTTCTGTTCCAGAAAAAGGTGGTTTTACATTTACGGCTAAACCTGCGCCCCAAATATTTTTAATTTTTTCGTGTCTGTAGTTATCTAAAATTGGGATAAAATTATTCGGTGGAGTTTCTAACTTTGGTGAATTTGCCACAAAATCTACCCCAATAAAAGGAGGCATCAACATTGTAAAACTAGATTGAATTTCTTCACCTGTAGAAAGAACCACTTTATCTTTTTGTACTTCTTTCACGGCTACGCTAGTTCTGTACTTAATGTTGAACATTTCCATAAATTTTTTAAGCATAGCTTCACCAAGTGGCATTCCTTCAATTCCGAAATGTCCTAAAAATGGTTCTGGAGTAATCCAATATAAATCTACTTTTTTACGAATTTTTTGTTCTCTTAACCATTTTTCGATATTGAATAAGAACTCGTAAGCAGCTCCCATACAACCTGCATTTTGGGTTGCGCCAATTACAATTGCGCCAGGGTTTTGTTTAAATTCTTCTAGCTTTTCACGAGTATGCATTGCGCCAGGAGGCGTACCAATGTAGCAGGCATTTTCTTTGATTCCTGGGGCGATGTCGAAATTTACTTTCGGGCCAGTTGCAATGATAAGATGATCATATTCATAAGTTCCGTTTTCGCAATAGACTTTGTTTTCGTCTGGTTCTACTTTTATAGCAGTGTCTAGTACAAATTTTACTCCTTTTTTCTCTAAAACTTCTTTTCTAGGGATAATAATTTCGCTTACTTCTCTTCTTTTAATAGGTACCCAAATTAAAGAAGGAATATAGACAAAGTTTTCGTTTCTGTCAATAAGTGTGACTTCTACATTGTCTTTTAGTTTTCTTTTAAGCTCCAAAGCGGCAGTTGCACCAGCAAAATTACCACCCACTACTAGAATTTTCATATTTTTAAATTTTTGATTAATAAATCACTGATTTTCAATAACAAATTTATTCTGAGTTTTCTTCTAAGATTGTAACTTACATTACACAAGGAAGATGATTTTTATCAATTATTCTCATTTTTTAATTGAAAATTACCACTGTTATTTTTCAGTAATCAATAAAATGATTCCCTATTTTTGCAAAATGATTATTGAAAAAGAAATTGAATTTATTTTAGCGATTGATGCGCTGAAAAACGTAAACAGAAGAAATTTTAATTACGACAACTCAAGAAGAGAAAACACTGCCGAACATTCTTGGCAAGTCGTAGTTTTTGCTCAAATTCTCTATCCTTATGCAAGAAATAAAGAAAAAATAGATTTAGGAAAAGTCTTGAAAATGCTTTCCATTCACGATGTGGTAGAAATAGATGCAGGTGATACTTTTTTCTACGACGAAAAAGCCAACGAAGGTAAATTTGAAAGAGAATTAGCTTCAGCAAAGAGAATTTTCGGGATTTTAAGTGAGCCGTTGCAATCAGAATTTCTCAATCTTTGGTTAGAATTTGAGGAAGGAAAAACCGAAGAAGCCATTTTTGCCAATGCGGTGGATAGAATGATTCCGTTTACTTTGAATTGCTACAATAACGGTTTGAGTTGGATTGAAGCTGGTGTGGAATTTGAAAAAGTAAAACAACTTTTGCGCCCGAAAATAAACGAAGCGTCAGAAGAAATGACGGAAGCTTTCGATATTCTTATTCAAAAAGCTTTTGATGAAGGGAAACTGATTTAATTTGTGATTTAAGATTTACGATTTTTTCACTGAAAAAATCGTAAATCTTAAATTCTCTCCAACTCATTACCATCAATTTGCGTTTTAAAAAGTCCGTAATTCACGGTAACTTTTCCGTTTTTGTGAATGGTTTCTATGGTTCCAACAGATGTAGAACCTGCAATACGAACCCGTTGACCAACTTTCATCCAAACGGCACGTTCTTTCTTGGTTTTTTCTTCCAATTTTTGGTTGGTTTCTGCAATTTGAACTTGTATATTTTCTTTTTTCAGTTGTTGTTCTACTTTACGTTTGGTAACTTTTAGTTTCTCAGATTCGGTTTTGTCTGAACCGAGTTTTCGGAATTTTTCTTGCTCCAAAATTTTCACAAAATCTTTTACAATGTCTTTTCTGGATTTTCCTCGTAAATAACCATCAATAAAGGTTTCTATCTTATTTCCGAACTGTAATTTTCGATGTTCTTCTTCATATAATTTTTGGAAATTATAGAGCTTTTGTTGAAGCTGTTCGTTCAGTTTTTGCAGATTTTCACGCTTATCTTCTACCGATTCTTTTTGTTCGGCGAGATTGGTTTTTAGTTTTTCAACTTCAAATTTTTCTTGTTGAAGTTTTACGATGGTTTTATCCAAATTCACCACATCTTTTTCTACTTTTTCACGAGCATTTTTAATAATAAACCTTGGGATTTTATTCTTTTCAGCCACTTCAAAAGTGAAAGAACTTCCAGCTTGTCCTACCTCTAATTTATACAAAGGTTCGAGTGAATATTCATCAAAAAGCATCGCTGCGTTAGTTGCATTGGGCAATTGTTCTACCACCAATTTGATGTTGGTATAATGTGTGGTAATAATCGCGAAACTCTTTTTTTCATAGAAAAATTCAAGAAAACTTTCTGCTAATGCGCCACCTAATTCAGGATCAGAACCTGTACCAAATTCATCAATCAAAAGCAACGTATTATCATCGGCTTCACGAATAATTCCCGACATTTTTTTGAGACGAGAACTGTAAGTAGAAAGGTGATTTTCAATGGATTGATTGTCACCAATATCGGTTCTAATTTTTTTGAAAAAGAACATTTCCGATTTCGGATGAACTGGCACTAAAATTCCGCTCTGAATCATCAATTGAAGCAAACCAACGGTTTTCAAAGTGATGGATTTTCCACCAGCATTTGGTCCAGAAATACAGAGAATTCGGTTGTGTTCCGTTAAAGTCAAAGTTTGCGGATAAATTTCCTTTTTTTCTTCTCTGTTTTGAAGCAAAAGCAACGGGTGAAAAGCATTTACCAATCTCATCGTTTTATGACGATTGATTTTTGGTGAAATTCCGCCCACTTTTTCTGCAAATTTTGCTTTGGCTCTCGTGATATCTAAATCGAAAATATAATGTTGATATTCTTCTAATTCAGGAGCGAAAATGGCAATTTCTGTGGTGAGTTTTCGCAAAATCTTATCTACTTCTTTCTTTTCTTCTTCTTCCGCTTCACGAAGTTTAAACTGATGTTTCGAAACACTTTCTGGTTGAATATACGTAATAGAACCCGTTTTTGAAACGCCCAAAATTCTACCAGAAACCCGTTTTTTGAAACTCGATTTTACAGCCAAAACTCTTTGGTCATCAATCACCGTTTCTTTAATTTCATCTAAAAAATCGGTGGAAGAAAGGTGAGAAAGCGTTTTGCTAAAATTCTCTTGAATATGTTTTTTGGCATGCTGAATTTCGGTTCTCAAAGATTTTAAAATAGGAGAAGCTTCAGATTTTACTTCGCCAAAACGATTAAAAACTTTGTCGATTTTGTCAATAATTTCTTTTCTAAATTCTAATTTCTGAACTTCTTCCAACAAAATAGGGAAGGTTTCAGAAAGAGTAGGGAAGAATTTTTGCAGTTTCCCGATTTGTTCGGTAAGGTTTTTAATTTTGATGAAAGCAACGTTTTCTAACCTAAAATTTTCGATGTGCATTACTTTCAGTTCTGCTTCTATATCTTCATATTCGCTGAACGGAATGGCGTTTGAACTCTCGAAACTGGTGAGAAATTCGGCGGTTTTTTTCAAAGAAATTTCGGCTTCATCTATTTTTAAAAGTTTAAGATGAAGGATTTTTTCTGCCACTTTCGGCGAATACGCAAAAGGAGAAATCTCCGAAAGCAATTTCGGGAATTCTAATTCTTGTAAATTTTCTTTGGTTACTTGCACGATGCAAATTTAGTGATTTTGTTTTAGAATGGTTGAGTTGTAGAGTGGGAGAGTTGTAGAGTAGGAGAATTGTAGAATGGGAGAATTGGCGGGAAACAGAATGAGCTTTTGTTGTTATTGCGAGGAACGAAGCAATCTATTAAAATTGTTTCAAGAAAATTAAAAGAGCTTTCCAAGTAAATGAAAAGCTCTTTAAATAGTATTTAATCAATTTTATTTCAAGAATTTCTTGGTTTCTGCACCGTTTTTGTAACTTAAAATGTACATTCCAGAAGGTATAGATTTATTGATGGTAATTTCATTAGATTTAGTATTTCCTTTTTGAATTACTTTTCCGTTTACATCATAAATTACATATGCTCCGAAACCTTCTTTTTGGTTTTCTACTAATGTTAATTTGTTGTTTTCTTTATTATAAACTACAGCATCTTTTATTTGAGCCGAAGAATTATCAGTACCTAAAGTTCCGTTGATAATTCTTACAGAATAGTCTTCTATTTGTCCGTAAGCTAAATTTTGACAAGAATCATAACTTCCATAGTCACATCTTACTCTCATTCTTAAGTAGGTGTTTTGTACTGCTGTAACTGGCGGTGTAAATGAAGCTGTGAAAGGTGAAGAAGAAGGGCTTACAGAATTACCTGTAGCTACTAATTCTGTAGATTCAAATGTACCATTATTGTTGTA
>JAYRDY010000008.1:0-23259 GCA_041909215.1 Cloacibacterium sp.
AGCGAATATCCAGATATATGAAATGGGAGGTAAATTAGTAAGTGATATTGCTAATGTAGCAACTGTTAATGACTATCTATTGAAACTAGAAAATAATAAAGCTTATATTATTTTGGTTAAGTATGAAGATGGAACAGTTAGAACTTTAAAAACTATTAAATAAAAAGTAAAATGAAGAATTTAATTAACAATTTTAAATATAGGTTATCTTTTCTATTTGTTTTAGCTGTAAATGCACTTGTATTTAGCCAAGATTGGGAAGATGGTGGTGACCCACCACCACCAGAAGTAACACATGGAGATGGAGCTCCAGCTTCACCAATAGATTTATATTTAATATATTTAGCTATTGTAGCAATTTTTGTAATTTTCTATACCTACAAAAAATCTTTCATTATAGAGAAAAAATAAATTTAAAACTCACAAGAAATTGTGAGTTTTTTTTATCTTTAACTCATGAAAAAATTAAGCTTATTTTTGTTATTTGTATTTGCATTGTTAGATGCACAATTTTCTGTTAATGTTGTTGGTCCTAAAGATTTTTCTGCAAAAGAAGCGTATTTGTACACGCTAAATGGTTCTAAAGATATATTGCTTTTAAAATCTATAAGAAAAGGAGATTCTTGGGAATTTCGTGTTCCTAATAGTTATTTGGGAATGATGAAAATATATTTTCCTGAAGCAAATACATCTGCTAATTTTATAACAGAGAATACAAATGTAGAGTTTGTTTTTTCTGTAAAAAACAAAAAAATACAGCAGATTGATTATAAAGATGATTTAAACAAAGTTTTTTATAATTTGCAGGATATACAAAAAAAGAAAGAACAGATTTTACCTGCTTTGTATCAAATTCAAAGTTTTTATAAAGATAATTCTCCGTTTGGAATTGCTTTGCATAATGAGATAGAACTTCTAAACTCTGATTTAAAAGATAGCATTGCCAAATATAACTTTATTAATTATTATCAAAGTACATATAATAAGTTTCTACTAGAAGAAGCTGGTAAAAGTACTCCTACTAATGATGAAATTATTAACTTTTTAAATACATCTAATCAATTTTTAGAGACATCATCTCTTTTGAAACCTATTTTAATGGTTTTTTTAACCAACACTAATAAAGCTAATCTTGGTGAAGAAGTTGATAAATTGTTACAAAAAGTTGATGTAGAAACGCCTAGAGGACAAACAATTTTATCAGAACTTATAGAAATCTTTAACGTTTACAACATTAAAGACTTAAAAGAAAAATATTTAAATGAAGCTAAAGGGCTTAAATGTACAATTAATGATAGACTGAGTAGTACTATAAAGTCTAACCTCAATACAACGATAGGAAGTATTTTGCCTAACAATAAATTTTTAAATGCTACCAATACCAAAGTGAAATCTTGGCATGATGTTAAAGCAGATAAAAAAATTATCATCATTTGGTCCTCAACTTGTCCGCATTGCGAGAAAGAAATAAGCGAAATGTTCACCAATTACAATAAAATTAAATCGAAAAATATTGAAGTTATTGGTTTTTCTTTAGATACAGATGCAACTGCCTATAACGAAAAAGTTAAACTTTTACCTTGGATAAATGATACAGAACTGAAAGGTTGGTACAGTTCTTATGTAGAATTATATAATGTACAAGCTACTCCAACCTTCTATATTGTAGATGCAAACAATAAAATTATCGCAAATCCTGATAATTTTTCTGAAATTTTAGAGTTCTTAGGCCTTAAATAATTTGTAGGCATCAAAAATATTCATATATTTGCACCACTAAAAACGGCGAGGTAGCTCAGGTGGTTAGAGCGTTGGATTCATAACCCAAAGGTCACGGGTTCAAATCCCGTCTTCGCTACTAAAAAGTTCAATCATATTAGATTGAACTTTTTTTGTTTTATACAATATAATAAAATTTTTATTAATTATAATTATTAATAGATATCTATTTATAGATAATTGTAATGATATAAATCGTTAAATTATTTACAAAAAAAGCATTCAAAAATTTTGTTAGTTTAAAGGAAAGGTGTATTTTTACACCGCTTTCTAAGAGCACTATTCTCTTTAAGGCAATAAATTTTTTTTCATCATTTGTGTTTTTAGAATCACATCGTAAGATGTGATTCTTTTTTTTACAATTCATCTTAGTTTCTTTTGTATTTCACAAGTAAATCAATGAAATAGCTATAAGTTATGGCTCCTTCTTGCTGATTAGATTTTAAAAATATATCATTTGAAAGATGGAAAAATTCTTCTAAAAATCCGCTATGTTCTAAAGCGAACTTCTTATCATTAACTAAATCTTTTTTTACTTTATCGGAGAAAAAAAGCATGGCTTGTCCTGCAAATTCTGGATTGTTTTGTATTAAAAATCTCAAAAGACTTTTGGTGGTGTATAAATATGCACTGTATTGCAATTCTAGATTTTTAGAATTCTCACAAATGATGTAGCCAATAAAATTAGCTTCTTGTTCTCTTGCGAATCCTAATTGATGAGAACTTTCGTGGGCAAGCGTAAAAGGAATGTAAGTGCTGGGCAGATTTTGGTTGTATTGAGCTTCTGTTGTAAAGGGATTGTAGTAACCTAAAATCCCAGAATAATTCATAGACTTGCCAAATAAACTAGGCTTGAAATTATCAATTTTAATGGTTTTATATGGATGAAATTCTTTAGGAATTAATGTCTGACTTTCTAAAACATCTTTTTTTAGCATCTCTAAGTTTTTAATTCTAAAAATTCCATTTTCATCCTCAGATACTTTTTCTCTTGTTTTATTGGTAAGATGAATATAGTGTAATGTGAGTTGCTCTATTTCTTTTTGTGATGCTTCTTTTTGTGGTAATTTTTCTATAATTGGTTTTTGAAAGTAAAGCATTCCCCATGATATTTGATAGAAAAAATAGGATATATTCAGTAATATCAGGAGTTTTAATAGATGTTTATTTCTTGTATTTTTTCTGAGAATTTTAAAGGAATAAGAGAGTAGTAATAAGAACAAAAAAATATAAAATAAATCTCCTACAGAAATGGTAATTTTTGAAAGTAGTTCTTGCTGAAGTTTTTGTTTTAAATGAAATAAATTTTCTATGATTGAGACTGCAAAAGATGATTTTGAAAGTAAATAAAACAAAATAAATTGGGCAAACAATAAGCCTGCCCAAAATTTTATTTGATAAAGAATATTCTTTTTTACCATACCAATGCACTGGCTCCTAAAATAGCCGCATCTGCCTCGTTAAGATCACTAAAAATAATTTTTACTTGATTCTTGAAAACTTGTAATAAGTTATCTTCCATAGCTTGTCTGGTTGGCTTCATAATAAGGTCACCAGCTTTCGTTAAGCCACCGAAAAGTACAATTGCTTCTGGTGCAGAAAAATGCACGAAAGTAGCTAAAGCTTCACCTAAAATCTGACCAGTAAATTCAAAAACTTCGTTAGCTAGCGTATCGCCTTGTTCAGCACATTTAAAAACAGTTTCACTGGTAAGTTCATTTATTGGGTAATTCTCTAATAAACTTGGGGTGTGGTGTGTTTCTTGTAAAAGTTCTATTGCAGTATCTCTTACACCTGTTGCAGAAGCGTAGGCTTCTAAAGAACCTTTTAAACCTGTACCTTTGTGTTCTCTACCGCCGTTTCTAACAATTACGTGGCCAAGTTCGCCAGCAAAGCCATTGAAACCTAAAACTATTTTTCCATCAATAATAATCCCACTACCAACACCAGTTCCTAGAGTAATGGTGATGAAATTTTTCATGCCTTTAGCAGCGCCATATTGCATTTCTCCTACAGCTGCAGCATTAGCATCATTAGTAAGTTTAGCGGGGATTTTGAATTTTTGTTCTAATAATTCTGCCATTGGGATAATGCCTTTCCATTTCAGGTTTGCAGCATATTCTATGGTCCCATGATAATAATTAGCATTTGGAGCGCCCATGCCAATTCCTACAAAGGCTTCTGGTCCGCCATATTGTTCAATCATGGGATTTAGTTTTTCAGCTAAATCATCAATAAACTCTTCTACATTTTCGTGTTGGTTGGTTTTAATTCTATCCTGTACTAGGATTTCACCTTTTTTATTTACAACTCCGAATTTGGTATTAGTACCACCTACGTCTATACCAATTGCATATTTTTTTGACATATTAATCTACTTTTATATCTGTGTTTACGTTTTTACTACCAACAAGTGCATAGAATAAGATAAATCCTAAACCTGCCACTACTACCCAATAACTTGCAGGGAAACCGCCTGTTACATCTACTACATAAGCTTGGATGAAAGGTAAAATTCCTCCACCTACTACCATGGTCATAAAGAATCCTGAACCTTGTGCGGTGTATTTTCCTAAACCGTTTGTTGCAAGGTTGAAGATACCAGGCCACATAACAGAAAGACAAAGTCCACATAAAATTAAGAATAAAATGCTTAATGGAACAGGAGTCATTACAAACGATAAAGTTTCACTAGAGAAAGCTGGTAATGATGCCATTGCTGTAGAGCTACTTGTGAAGATTGATAAAGCTACTAATGCAATTGCAGCGGTTGAAACTGTAGTAAGCATTTGTTTACTTGAGAATTTCTTACCTAAAGCACCACCAGCTAAACGGCCTACAAGCATTAACAACCAATATGTGCCAACAATAGAACCAGCGATACCTTTATCAAAACCCAATCCATCTTTTAAATAATTTAAAGTGGTGTTAGAAATAGAAACTTCCACTCCAACATATAAGAAAATAGCAACCATTCCTAAAACAAAGTGTCTGAAAGAAAGAGGGCTGTGTGTGTTTTTTTCAGTTGAAGCTGCTACAATGTGTGGCTCAGGGATTTGTACCATTGATAATACCAAGAAAACAATAGCAAAAATACCCATTGCTAAATATAATAAAGGATTGGCATCAGAGATTTGTGGTTGTGCAATTCCTCCTACTACTAAACCTCCTAAAACTGGAGCTAAAGTACCACCTAAAGAATTTAGAGCGCCACCAAAGTTTAATCTTGAGTTTGCACCTTCTTCACTTCCCAAAACAGAAAGCATTGGGTTTACTACTGCATTCAGAATACACATAGAAAATCCAGAAACAAATGCACCAAATAAATAAATTGGAAAAGACTCTACTTTACCTGCAAAGAATAAGATCAGCACTCCTACAAAGCCTGTTACTAAAGCTACGAGAGCAGATTTTTTGTAGCCAATTTTTTCTAGCATTTTCCCTGCAGGAATTCCCATGAAAAGGTAAGCTAAGAATACAGCTCCATTGGCTAACTGAGCCATTGCCCCAGATAATTGAAACTGGTCTTTTAAAATCCCAGCCATAGGGTTTTGTAATCCTGTAACGAAGGAGATGATGAAAAAGAGCAAAAACATCATTGCAATTGGCAATGCATAGTTTTGTTTGTTTTGGTTAGTGTCCATATTTATTGTTTTAATTTTGTTTTTCTTCAGATTTAATAAAAACTTAACAAATATATTATTATTTTCTCAAAATGATACAATAAGATTTATCAGTTATTTTGAAGCGTAAATTTAATAAGATTATGCGAATATAATTTTATTTCTTGTATGTTATTTGTTGGCTCAATAATATCATTAAAGATAATTTTTACCTTTCCGGGATGTCCTTTCCCGTTATCAAAAGGGAACATTTCTTTCAGTCCAACAATGGTAAATACAGCAATAGGAGATTGGTGTTCATGAGATAAAATAAAAGCTCCGTCTTTAAAATTATCTAAAATTACATTAGTGTCATCTGGTACGCCACCTTCGGGGAATATTACAATGCTGTCGCCTTCTTCCATTCTTTCGGCGCATTTTTTATACACTTCGGCTCGGCTTTTTGGCGAGCTTCTATCTACCATTACGCAAATTCTTTTGTAAATAGTTCCAAAAATGGGGATTTTCACCAATTCTTTCTTCCCTACAAAACAAATAGGATGATGAGGGAAAAGAAGTACAGTGATGAAAATATCAACAATAGATGTATGATTGGCGATGATAACATACTGTTGGTTTCTATCTATTTTTTTATTGGTTTGATGAATGAGCTCATATCTAAATCCTATTCCATAGAAAACGCCTTTGCACCATAATCTCACAAAAAAATAGGCGTATTTATAATGTTCCTTTTTGAAGGAGAGAATGTAAACGGGCACAAAAAAAAGGATGAGTAAAACACCAGCTAATAAAACCATCCATCCACGCCAAAGATAATTAAGAAATTTACTCATTGTTTAGCCATTAAAAATTACATTTTTCTTTACAGAATAGTTAAGTATAGACACCAAAATAATAGCAGAAATTTTACTAATCATTTCTGGGCTTAATGTATAAATTACCAAGTTAATATTGTCTTTAAACACAAAACTGAAAAATATCTGAAAGAAAAATAAACTCAAAAGAGTAGATAAAAAAGAGATAAACATAAAATAAGCAAATTCCCTTCTTTTAGAGTGCTTGCCTCTTTCGAAAACAAACCAAATGCTCAGAAAATAATTGAAAATAATGCCGCAACTGGTTGAAAATATATTACTAAAGGGAAAATGCACTCCGCCAAAATTAGTCTCACTAGGGAAAATTTTAGGAATATTAACACTAAATAGTTTAAAGCTGCCAATTTCTACAATAGCACTTAACCCTCCTGCAATAATAAAGAACAACACTTGTTTTTGTTTTAATAAAAGCTCTTTCATAAAAATTAATACCCCACAAATTTAAACTATAATGTTAAAGTTTAATAAAAGTATAAAAAAAAAGTTTTGGTATTAAAAAAATATATAATTTAGTAAGGTAAAGAATCATTAAAACCCGATAAAAATTTCATTTTCAATTATTTGTGGAAATGAAATTTTTGTCTAGTGTTAATAGATTTTACCTATCTAGTATTAATAAAACCACAACATTTATTATGAAAACGCCAAGACCTTACAGAAAATTTCAGTTTAAGCAAGAAAAAATTAAAGATTTAGAAGCGCACAATCCTAGATTTAAAAGAATTTATACAGAGTTTGAAAATCTTTCTGATGAAATCTGGGAAATAGAAACAGGAGACAGAGATTCTGTACCAGATGATTTTATGTTTGCTCTGCAGTTACAAACCAATTATTTGGAAGATGAAATTGATGAATGGCTAGATAATAACGAAAAAGAACAGCACCAATAAAAGAAAATTCATACTTTAGCACTTCTAAACTGTTAGCGTATGATTGCAATTGTTGATGGCGGTTCTACTAAATGTGACTGGGTAATTCTAGAAAATTCAGGGAAAATTTCTCAGAAAACAGAAACCATAGGTTTTAATCCTAATATTATTAATGCTGATTTCATTCCTCAAGAAATAGAGAAAAATCAGCATCTTTACTTTATTAAAAATAGCCTAGAAAAAGTTTATTTTTATGGTTCTGGTTGCGGTACGCCAGAGAATGCTGCTTTGGTAGAAATACAATTGCAAAAAGCTTTTCCGTATGCTACAATTATGGTAAAAGAAGATATGACGGCAGCTGCTTATGCAGCATATAACGGCAAACCAGCCATTGTTTGTATCTTAGGAACAGGTTCTAATTCTTGTTATTTTGATGGAGAAAAAGTAAGAAGAGATTTGCCTTCACTCGGTTTTTTAATTGGTGATGAAGGCAGTGGTTCTGCTTTGGGTAAGCAATTGTTGAGACGATTTTTCATGAAAAAATTACCAAAAGATTTACATCAGGATTTTGTAGAAACCTACCATTTAACCATAGAAGAGGCCATAAAAAACATGTATCATAATCCTAGAGCCAATGCATATTTGGCGGAGTTTAATAAATTTGTGGTACAGAGAAAAAAACATCCTTACTTTCAAAATATGGTTTTTGATGAAATGAAAAACTTCTTCGAATATCAGGTTTTACCTTATGAAGAAGCCCGAGAAGCCGAAATTAATTTTATTGGCTCAATTGCATTTGTATATGAAGATATTTTGCGTGCAGCAGCAGCAGAACTCAACCTTACAGTAGGCAAAATCGTCCAAAAACCAATAGAAAGTTTAGTAGAATATCATAAAAAATATATTTTTTAAAATTCAGAAAAAAATAAGGGATAAAAATCAATCAAACTATATATAATTCAAGATAAAAAATGTCAAGTAAAACACATAGAGACCAAGAACAATTTAAACAAGCAGCTTTAGATTATCATAGATCAGAACCCAAAGGTAAAATAGAGGTAATCCCATCAAAACCACATACCTCGCAAAGAGACTTATCATTGGCTTATTCTCCTGGGGTTGCAGAACCTTGTTTGGAAATAGAAAAAGACCCTAAAACCGTTTACGAATACACTTCTAAAGGAAATTTAGTAGCGGTAATATCAAACGGAACTGCCGTTTTAGGCTTAGGAGATATTGGTGCAGAAGCTTCAAAACCAGTAATGGAAGGCAAAGGTTTATTATTCAAAATTTTTGCAGACATTAATGTTTTTGATATTGAAATTAACGAAAAAGATCCAGATAAATTCATCGAAATTGTAAAAGGCATTGCTCCAACTTTTGGTGGAATTAATCTGGAAGACATCAAAGCGCCAGAAGCTTTTTATATTGAACAAAGACTGAAAGAAGAGCTTAATATTCCTTTAATGCACGATGATCAGCACGGTACAGCAATTATTTCTGCAGCAGCTTTAATTAATGCTTTAGAACTGGCAGACAAGAAAATTGATGAAGTGAAAATGGTAGTGAATGGTGCGGGTGCAGCAGCAATAGCTTGTACCAAGCTCTATATTGCTTTAGGTCTTAAGAAAGAAAACGTGTTGATGTGTGATTCTAAAGGAGTCATTAATCATAAAAGAGAGAATCTCACTCCAGAAAAACTCGATTTTATTGCCCAAACAGATTTAGAAACCCTTGAAGATGCTCTAAAAGGGGCTGATGTTTTTGTGGGACTTTCTAAAGGAGACGTTATGTCTGCTGAAATGTTAAAATCTATGGCAGAGAATCCTATCGTTTTTGCTTTAGCCAATCCTACACCAGAGATAGATTATAATTTGGCAATTTCTGTAAGAGAAGATGTGATTATGGCTACGGGAAGAAGCGATTTTCCTAACCAAGTGAACAATGTTTTGGGGTTCCCTTACATTTTCAGAGGCGCTTTAGACGTACAAGCTACAGGAATTAATGAAGCAATGAAATTAGCAGCCGTAAAAGCAATTGCAGATTTAGCAAAAGAACCCGTGCCAGAAATGGTGAAATTGGCTTATAATGTTAAAAATTTAGGCTTTGGTAGAGAATATTACATCCCTAAACCATTTGATAACAGACTTTTAACTAAAGTTTCTATTGCAGTCGCAAAAGCAGCTATTGAAAGTGGTATTGCAGGCAAACCGATTACAGATTTTGATGCCTACGAAAACCAATTATTAGACCGAATGGGCAGAGACGAAAAACTCATTAGAATGATGCAAAACCGCGCCCGTTCTAATCCGAAGAGAGTTGTTTTGGGTAACGCAGAAGAATATAATGTTTTGAAAGCCGCTCAGATTCTATATGAAGAAGGCATTGCTCATCCTATATTATTAGGAGAAAAAAAATATATTTTGGAACAAATGGAAAAATTCAATATCCATTTAGAAGTTCCAATTGTAGATCCTACAGACGACGACCAAAAAGAAAACAGAAAAAAATACAGACAAACACTTTGGGAACTTAGAAACAGAAAAGGGGTTAATGAATATATTGCCAAAAGATTGGTAAGACAAAGAGATTACTTCGCTCCATTAATGCTTAAACATGGTGATACAGACGCTGTAGTGGTAGGCTATTCTAAAAATTACAGATCGGTTTTAAAACCAATCTTTGAAATTATTGAAAAAGATAAAGGAGTAGATCGTGTAGCAGCAATGATGATGATTTTGTCTGATAAAAAACCGTACTTCTTTGCAGATACTTCAATCAATCAGAATCCTACGGCAGAAGAAATGGCAAACATCGCGAAAATGGCAGAAACAGTTGTGAAATCTTTTGCTATTGAACCTAGAATTGCGATGCTTTCTTATGAGAATTTTTCTTCTAATGCTGAGATTTCTTCTAAAGTGGCAAAAGCAGTAGAAATTTTACATCAGAAATACCCAAATATGATTGTTGATGGAGAAATTCAACCAGATTTTGCGATGAGTGCAGATCATCTTCAGGATTACCCATTCTCAAAATTAGGGAAAACACCAGCCAATACTTTTATCTTCCCGAATTTAGAAAGTGCAAATCTTTCTTACAAAATTATTAGAGGGATGAAGGTTGCGCAAGTTGTTGGCCCAATTTTAATGGGACTTAAACAACCAGTGCACGTTCTGCAAATGAGATCTAGTGTAGATGAAATTGTAAATCTTGCAACAATAGCAGTTTTAGATGCGCAGATGAGAAGTAAGTAATTGATATATAGTTATAATAGAAAGAAGCTGAGGATTTTTCTCAGCTTCTTTTTTGTTAAAATTTTTTTTTGGTGGAAAATGTTTTATATCTTTAAACAACAAATTTTAAAGCTATGTATTGCATAAAATCAAAATTACTACTTAGTTTAGTCCTAGTCTCGGGGGTTTTCTATGCCCAAGAAAGTGTTTCAAAACCATATTATGAGTATCAGACAAAAGACTACAAGGCTAAAAAAGCAACTTTTGTAAACTCTCTTTTAAGTAAAATGACTCTTGATGAAAAAATTGGTCAACTTAACCTTCCAGGCGCAGGAGATATTACAACTGGGCAAGCCCAAAGTTCTGATATTGCCAAAAAAATAGAAGAAGGCAAGGTTGGTGGGCTTTTCAATATTAAAGGTGTTGAAAAAATAAAAGAAGTACAAAGAATTGCCGTAGAAAAATCTCGTCTTAAAATCCCTTTAATTTTTGGGATGGATGTTATCCACGGTTATGAAACCAATTTTCCTATCCCATTAGGGTTAGCATCTTCTTTTGACCCAAATTTAGTTCAGAAATCTGCAAGAATAGCAGCCAATGAAGCCAGTTCCGATGGTATTAGCTGGACGTTCTCGCCAATGGTTGATATTTCCAGAGATCCAAGATGGGGGAGAGTTGCAGAAGGTGGTGGAGAAGATCCTTATTTAGGTTCTGAAATGGCTAAGGCTATGGTTTATGGTTATCAAGGTAAAGATTTATCCCTCAATAATACCATAATGGCTTGCGTAAAACACTTCGCATTGTATGGAGCGCCAGAAGCGGGTAGAGATTACAATACGGTGGATATGAGCCATGTAAGAATGTATAATGAATATTTTCCTCCATATAAAGCGGCAGTAGATGCAGGTGTTGGTTCTGTAATGGCTTCTTTTAATGAGGTAGATGGTATTCCTGCAACGGCTAGTAAATGGTTAATGACGGATGTTTTAAGAAATCAATGGAAATTTAAAGGTTTCGTTGTTACAGATTATACAGGGATTAATGAAATGATTGATCATGGTATGGGCAATCTCCAGCAGGTTTCTGCATTAGCAATGAACGCAGGAATTGATATGGATATGGTTGGCGAAGGTTTTTTAACCACACTCAAAAAATCTCTTCAAGAAGGTAAAGTAACAGTAAAACAAATTGATGAAGCTGCAAAAAGAATTCTAGAAGCTAAATATGATTTAGGTTTGTTTGATGATCCTTATAAATATTGTGATGTTAACAGAGCGAAATCTGAAGTTTACAGTCAGGCTAACAGAGATGTTGCAAGAAATATTTCTGCACAATCTATGGTTTTAATGAAAAATACTAACGAAATTTTGCCATTAAAATCTCAAAAAAATATTGCAGTTATCGGTCCATTAGCAGACAATGCCGAAAATATGCCAGGAACTTGGAGTGTTGCGGCAAAACATAAAGATGCAATTTCTCTTTTATCAGGTCTTAAAAAAACTTTCGGAAACACTGTAAATTTCACTTATGCTAAAGGTTCTAATGTAGATTATGATGCAACTTTTGAGCAGAATGCAGCCATGTTTGGTAAAAATACTTACAGAGATTCTAGAAGCAAAGAAGAAATGTTAAAAGAAGCAGTTGAGGTTGCCAATAAAGCAGATGTTATTTTATTAGCCATTGGTGAAACTGCGGAAATGAGTGGTGAATCTAGCTCTAGAACCAATATTTCTGTTCCGCAGGCTCAAAAAGATTTATTAAAAGAACTGAAAAAAACAGGCAAGCCTATCGTTTTGGTTTTATTTGCAGGAAGAGCAATGGAAATTAATGAAGAAAGTAAACTGGCAGATGCTATTCTTAATGTTTGGTTCCCAGGTTCTGAAGCAGGTTTAGCCATTTCGGATGTGCTTTACGGTAAAGTAAATCCATCAGCTAAATTACCGATGACTTTCCCAAGAAGTGTAGGTCAAATTCCTATTTTCTACAATCACAAAAATACAGGAAGACCACTTTCTCAAGAATCAACCGAAAAATGTAAGTTCGATAAATTCCGTTCTAATTATTTAGATGAATGCAATACGCCCCTTTATCCTTTCGGTTATGGTTTAAGTTACACTCAATTTACTTACAACAATTTAAATTTAAGTTCTACCAGTCCAAAAGACAATCAAACTCTAAAAGTTTCTGTTAATCTTACGAACTCTGGTAAATATGATGGTGCAGAAGTGGTTCAGCTTTACATCAGAGATTTAGTGGGCAGCAATACAAGACCAGTTAAAGAACTGAAAGGTTTCCAAAAAGTGTATTTAAAAGCTGGCGAAACCAAAACGGTTACCTTCAATGTAACTCCAGAAGATCTTAAATTCTATGATAACAATCTAAAATACGATTGGGAATCTGGCGAGTTTGAATTCTTTGTAGGAGGTGATTCTCAAAAAACAATTTCTCAAAAAATTACTTGGAATAAATAAAACTCTGATTTATGAGAGCTTTATTAATCTTAATGTTTTCTGTTGCGTTTTTTTCGGCGCAACAGAAAACGTATTGTAACCCTATCAATGTAGATTACGGTTATACACCTATTCCTAATTTTGCAACTCAGGGAAAACACAGAGCAACTGCAGATCCTGTAATTGTGAATTTTAAAGGTAAATATTACCTTTTTAGTACCAATCAATGGGGATATTGGTGGAGTGATGATATGTCTAACTGGAATTTTATTTCCAGAAAATTCTTAAAACAAACCGATGAGTTTCCTCAATTTCCTCCGGGAGCTTTCAGAATGCCGAATCAAAAAGCAGATCCAAGCATTAAAATTTATGATGAACTCTGCGCGCCAGCTGTTTTCGAAATGGAAGGCGAGTTGTACGTAATCGGTTCTACTCACGGACCAGGTTTTTCTATCTGGAAATCTAAAAATCCTGAAAAAAATGAATGGGAAATTGCTGTTGAGCATTTTAAAGTAGGTGCTTGGGATCCTGCATTTTTGTATGATAAAGATTTGAAAAAATTATTCTTGTACTGGGGTTCTAGCAATGAGTTTCCTCTTTTAGGAACAGAAATTAATACCCAAACGTTACAGTCTGAAGGTTATGTAAAACCTTTATTGGGCTTACATCCAGAAATTCATGGCTGGGAAAGATTCGGGGAGTATAATGATAATACTTTTTTGCCCCCATTTATAGAAGGCGCTTGGATGACGAAGCATAATAATAAATATTACCTACAATATGGTGCGCCAGGAACCGAGTTTTCTGGTTATGCAGATGGCGTTTATGTAAGTACCAATCCTTTGGATGGTTTTTCTTACCAAAGACACAATCCGTTTTCTTATAAACCAGGCGGTTTTGCAAGAGGAGCTGGTCATGGCGCTACTTTCGAAGATAATTTCGGGCAATATTGGCATGTTTCTACGGTAGTTTTAAGTCAAAAAAATAATTTCGAAAGAAGAGTTGGGATTTGGCCAGCAGGTTTTGATAAAGATGATGTAATGTATTGCAATACTGCGTATGGAGATTATCCTACCTATCTTCCGAATAAAAATGCAGACCACGTAAAAGGTTTATTTACAGGTTGGATGTTATTGAATTATAATAAACCCGTTAAAGTTTCTTCAACTTTAGGAAGTTTTCAACCCAATTTTGCGGTAGATGAAGATATTAAAACCTATTGGAGTGCTAAAACGGGCGATAAAAACGAGTATTTACAAACCGATTTAGGCGAAAAATCTTTAGTGAAGGCTATCCAAATCAATTTTGCAGATCAAGATGCGGAGTTTTTGGGTAAAACTTTAGGTAAATCTCATCAATATATCATCTATGCTTCTGATGATGAGAAAAATTGGAAAGTGGTAGTTGATAAATCTAAAAATACGAAAGACGTTCCTCACGATTATATAGAAGTAGAAAAACCTTTCACGGCGAGATACCTAAAAATTCAAAATTTGAAGATGCCAACTGGTAAATTTGCGATTAGTGGATTCCGAGTTTTCGGAAACGGAAGTGGCGAAGTGCCAAAAAAGGTAGAAAATTTTGTCGTTTTGAGAGCAAATAAAGAGAAAATGGGCGAAAGAAGAAGCTCTTGGATGAAATGGAAGCAGAATGAACTTGCTGATGGATATGTAATATATTTTGGAAAGTCTCCTGATAAATTGTACGGCAGTATTATGGTTTATGGTAAGAACGACTATTATTTTACTGGGATGGATGCGCCAGATGCCTATTATTTTCAGATAGAAGCCTTTAATAATAATGGTATTTCTGAAAAATCTGAAATTTTCAAGACTGAATAATTCTTAAAAAAAAGAGATTTAAGGCTATATAAAAATTACACTTTAGTGATATTTAACATTTTATTAAAAATAAATTAATAATTTGTTAACATTAAATCAAATAAAGTTGTAGATTTGTTATTATGTATGTCTTAATAAAAGACAAAAAGAAATAATTTTAATTCATTATAACTATGATGAAAAGCACAGTGAAACTTACAAGTATGATAGCTGCAGTTTATTTGTTTGCAGGATATCAGGAATTAAGCGCACAGAAAAGAGATTCGCTTAAGGAAAAACAAATTGATGAAGTGGTAATGATTGGGTATGGTAGCCGAAAAAAAGTAGATAATACTACTGCTATTAGCTCCTTAAACCCTGAAGAAATTACAAAAACAAAAGTTCTTAATGCCACCCAAGCTATTCAAGGGAAAGCTGCAGGTGTAACTGTAGTTGCTTCTGATTTACCAGGCTCTACTCCATCGGTTATCATTAGAGGTTTAGGTACCGCTCTAAGTGGAAAAAATCCACTTTATGTTGTTGATGGGATGTTTGTGGATAATATTAATAATATTAACTCCAATGATATTCTTTCGTATGATATTTTAAAAGATGCATCAGCTTTGGCTATTTATGGTAACAGAGCTGCGAATGGAGTTATTATTGTAACTACAAAAAGTGGTAAAGGGAAAAAAATCACTGTTGAATATGATGGTTTTACTGGGGTGAGAATGCCATTGAAACAAGTTAAAATGGCAGGTAGTAATTTGTTTTCTTATTATACTAATATAGCGGAAAAGAGAACGAAATTTTCTCAAGATCAGCCCGTAAATACCGATTGGTTTGATGCAGTTACCAGAACGGGGACTTATAACCAGCATAATGTATCGCTTTCTGGTGCATCAGAAAATGCAAAATACTTTTTAAGTTTAAGTAATTACGACGAGAAAGCAATTTTAAAAGGGTCTGATTTTAATAGAGCTACTGTTAGAACTAATAATGAGTTTAAAGTAAGTAAAGGAATTACGATTTCTCAAAACTTCAGTGTAGCATTTAACAATGTTACCCCTAAGCCTTTAGGTGTTTTTACAACTGCTTATAAACAGTCTCCTATTGTACCACTGTATTATCCTGATGGCAAATATGGTGTTTCTTTTGTTGGCGCTAATGGATTTGCTTCGCCTACAGGTTCATCATTTAATAACGTTGGTAACCCTCTTGCACAATTGAATTTCTTTAATGAAAGACAAAATGCAGTAACGCTACAAGGAGGTTTGAAATTAGATATGAATGTTTTAAAAGATTTAAAATTTACGTCTCAATTTAATGGAGAATATTATAATTTTAAAAGTTATAATTATGCAGATTCTAAAGCAATATGGCTAGCTGCAGACCCTACAAGGGTTTCTAGCGCATACAAAGCTGAAGATCCCATTAATTTATTAAATAATACCAAAACAGATTATTTTAATTGGGTATTAACAAATTTCTTAACTTATAATAAGCGAATTGGAGTACATGATATTGAGGCAACTGTAGGTATGGAGGTTTCTGAGAGAAGTGGAGAAAATTATTTCTATATGCAAAGAAAGAATATGATTCTAAACAGTAACTATTGGGATTTGGATGGCCAAAATTATCAAAATCAAATTGTTACTGTTAATAGTAGAAATAATAATAATAATAGAACTAATTCTTATTTTGCTAGAGCGCAGTACAAGTTAATGAACAAATATTTACTTTCTGCTACCATTAGAAGAGATGGCTCTTCGCAATTTACAGAAGGTAACAAATGGGGGAATTTCCCAGCATTTGGATTAGGATGGGTTATTTCTGAAGAAAACTTCTTAAAAGATAATTCAGTCATCAATCTTTTAAAATTAAGAGGAGGTTGGGGTAAATTAGGTAATCAGAATGTACCGCTCAATATATTGCCTTTTGCAACGGGTGATAATTATAATTATGCTTTTGGTGGTTTAACTTCTTCAAGCGGTAATACAATAGATCAAATTTATGATCCAAATCTTTCTTGGGAAATTACCGAAGAATCTACAATTGGTTTAGATTATGAATTATTAAATAGAAGATTGAAGGGATCCGTAGATGTTTATAATAGATTAACTAAAAACATTATTTTACAGTCAGTTCCACTTATAACCTCGGGTATTTCTAATAATGGTTATGCACATTTAGGAGAAGTAACCAATAAAGGGATAGAGCTTGGTTTGAGTTGGGATGATAAAATCAATGAAAATTTAAGTTACAGTATCAGTGGTAATTATGCCTATAATGACAATAATTTAAATAAAGTTACACAAGGTATTAATCCAATTAGAGGAGGTAGTCTTGGAAATGGTCAATACACTAAGTTGCTTTCTGAAATTGCAGTAAACCAGCCTTTAGGAAGTTTCTGGCTTTGGGAAGTTTCAGGAAAGGATGCTAATGGTAATTTTACTTATGTAGATGTAGATGGTGATGGTAAAACTGGTATTAATGATTTAGATGACAGAAAATTTATGGGATCATATATTCCTAAATCTACTTTTGGAATTAATATTGGGTTGAAATATAAAAATGTAGATTTTTCAGCCAATGGATATGGAACTTTAGGATCTAAAGTTTATAATGGTAAAAAAGCACAAAGATTCTCTGGAGAGAATATTGAATACAGTGTAGCTAAAGATTTTTGGACATCAACAAATACTAGTTCTGTAAATCCTGCACCATTCAATGCTGTACCTGTAGCATCAGACTATTATTTAGAATCTGGAGATTTCTTTAGAATCAATAATATTACATTAGGTTATACTTTAACAAAACCTGCAGATTATTTATCTTCAATTAGACTTTATGTAAGTGCTATTAACCCTGTAATAATACAAAAATTCTCAGGATTTAGCCCAGAATTAAATGCAAATGGAAGCCCTTATGGTTTGACAGGAGTAGAGTTAGACGCTTATCCTACTTTAAGATCATTTGTATTTGGAATTAATCTTAAATTTTAAAATTTGAAATCATGAATAAAAAAATAATATTATTGTCATCTATTTTGCTTTTCTCTTTGTCTTCACAAAGTTGCAGCAATGATTATTTAGATGTTCAGCCAACACAATCTATATCAGCTGAAGACCTTTCATTATATAATAACAATGCAGGTGCAGAAGGGTTTGTAACCACAATTTACGCTAAATTTTTAGACTGGAATGTAAGTTCTTTTTCATGGATAGGAATCACAAGTATTGCAAGCGATGAAGCAGATAAAGGATCTTCTCCAGGCGATACAGGAGGTGATAAAAACCTACTAGATGCGCTTAATTTTACTCCTACAAGTGGATCTATTGAAGAAATATTTAAAGCAAACTACCAAATTGTAAATAGATGCAATCAAGCTTTATATTTTATTCCTCAACTTAATAATGCAGATCCTGCACTTAGAGAGAGATTACTTGGTGAAGCTAAATTTTTGAGAGCCTTTGCTTATTTTACTTTGGTTAGAACTTATGGAGGTGTACCAATTGTTGACCATGTTCCTGTACCAGGAAATGAAGATGATAGAGTAATGCAACTTACAAGAAAAACTAAAGAAGAGGTTTATGCTTTTATTGAAAAAGATTTAAAAGATGCAATCAGTGCACTTCCTGACAAATCAGCATATACGGGTGTAAATAAAGGGAGAGCTTCTAAAGGTGCTGCTTATGCATTGTTAGCTAAAGTATCTTTATATCAAAAGAAATGGCAACAAGTTGTTGATAATTGTAATATGGTTACAGGCTATTCATTAACACCAGATTTTCAGGAAATTTATAAAGTCACAGGTGAAAATAATGATGAGTCAATCTTCGAAATTCAAGGTCAAGGAGGAGCTGGTAAACCAGGTATTCAACAATATTCTCAAACTCAAGGTGCTCGTGGCGCTGGTGGTTGGGGTTGGGGCTTCAGTACTCCATCTCAAGGTCTAGTAGATGCTTTTAACGAACAAGGGGATACAGAAAGAAGAGATGCAACCATCATTTTTAGAAATTCTACATTATATGATGGAAGAGTTGTACCTGCAACTGTAGAAAACCCATACTATAATTATAAAGCTTATTCTTCTAATTTCTCTGGCAATGATGATTCTGATACTAATATCAGATATTTAAGATATGCAGAAGTTTTATTAATGAAAGCAGAAGCGCTTAATGAACTTAACCAAACAAGTGCTGCTATTCCTTTCCTAAATCAAGTAAGAAATAGAGCAGGATTAGCAAATACTACAGCTACTACACAAACAGATTTAAGAACAGCCATCTATAAAGAAAGAAGATTAGAATTAGCATTTGAGCATGATAGATGGTTTGATATCATTAGAACAGGACAAGCGCAATCTGCAATGGCTGCTGATGGTAAAACTTTTGTTGTAGGTAAACACGAAGTATATCCTATTCCTCAGTCTTTTATTACTGAATCTAAAGGATTGTCTCAACAAAATCCAGGTTATTAATTTTTAATTTAATTATTATGAAAAAACTTAAAATAAGTTCACTTTTTATTCTTAGTGCCTTTTTATTTAGTTGCGAAGATAGTATTGATAAGGATAATTTGCCTGTTCCATATCCTCCAATTGGTGGATACGAAAATTCTGATGAAATTGCGTCAGGTGATTTAGTTGCAAAATTTAGTTTTGAAGATAATCTTTCTGATTCGAGAAATAATATTACCGAAGCCGTTCCTAATAATGTAGCTTATGCAGCAGGTGCTAAAGGAAAGGCTTATGATGGCTCGGCAACTCAGCTAAGATATGCTGTTGCCAATGCTAATACTGCAATTACAGGACTTAATAATTTCACAATTGCATTTTGGATGAAATCAGCAAATACCGTTGCACCTACTACTCCTGGTCAAGGAAAAGGCGCACAAGGTATTTTTACAATAGTAAGACCAACAGAATTCTGGGGAGGACTCAATGTATTTATTGAAAATCCAGATGCTGCATTCCCTGATAGAATAAGATTAAAGTTAGGGGTTGAAAATGGTAGAAGCGCAGTAGTTTGGAAAGGCCAAAGTGTTATTATGAACATTGATGGACAAAAAAATAAATGGATACACGTTACGATGACTTATGATTCTACAACAAGTAAAGTAAGTTGCTATCTTAATGGCGAGCCTGCAGGCAATCTTAACGGATTTGCTTATGCCCCAGCAAATGGACTGATTGGCTCTGCTCCTTGGTTTGCAGATGATCCAGGTAGTATTGATAATACAAAAAATGCACCAGGTTACGGCGTTTTCCAAATGGTAGGAACGAACGGAAAAGTGGTAATAGGAAATCATCAGTTTGAAACGATTCCTTCTCAAAATGGAGGTGGCCAAGAAGACTGGGCAACTAGTTTTGCTGGCCAATTAGACGAGCTTAGAATCTATAAAGCAGCATTAAAAGCTAATGAAATCTCATCGCTTTATCAGCTCGAAAAAAATAACAGATAATGAAATCTTTAAGAGCCATCTAAATGATGGCTCTTTTTACAAAAACATAGTATGAAAAAAATATTTTTTAGTTTTTTAGTTTTATCCTTATTTCTAATTTCTTGCAGAGGAGATGATTCGCCAAAAGGAGGCGGAGGGACTCCCTTGCCAACCACTCCTGTAGATCCCCCAAAAACCTATACAGATGCTGAGATTACAGAAATGGCTCAGAAAGATGCTCTTAAATATTTTTGGGATTATGCACAAAGCAATTCTAAACTAGCAAGAGAAAGATATCATACAGACAATCCAGGTCAAGATGCAAATGTTGTTACAACAGGAGGTTCTGGTTTTGGATTGATGACAGTTTTAGTGGGTATTAAAAATGGTTATGTAACAAGAACAGATGCGGTTTCAAGATTAACCACATCGCTTAATTTTTTAGAAAAAGCAGAGCGTTTTCACGGAGCTTGGCCACATTGGATGGATGGTAACTCAGGTGCTGTAATCCCTTTTGGGACTAAAGATAATGGTGGAGACTTGGTAGAAACTGCTTTTTTGGCACAAGGTTTAATTTGTGTAAGAGAATATTTTAAAAATTCTACAGATACCGCTGAACAGAATTTATCTAAAAAAGCAGATGATTTGTGGAAAGGCATAGAATGGAATTGGTACACTCAAGGTCAGAACGTTTTGTATTGGCACTGGTCTCCTAATTATGATTTCCAAATGAATATGCAACTTAGAGGTTTTGATGAAACCTTAATTACCTATGTTTTAGCGGCAGCTTCACCTAATTATTCTATTGAAAAAACGGTTTACACAGAAGGTTGGGCTAGAGGAGGAAGTATAAAAACATCTGCCTCACAATACGGCATTCCTTTAGTTGTAAATCATAACGGAGCAAATGGTACAGTAGGGCCAATGTTTTGGTCTCACTACTCATTCTTAGGGTTAGATCCTAGAGGTCTTACTGATGATTATGTAAATTATGGCGACGCTGTAGTCAATCATTCAAAAATTATGTATCAATATTGTGTTGCTAACCCTAAAAACTGGAGTGGTTACAGTTCCAAAAATTGGGGTTTAACAGCAAGTTATTCTAGAAATCCTAGCACAGGAGCTTATGATTATGCAGCACATCAACCCAATAATGATTTAGGAATTATTTCTCCAACGGCAGCTATTTCTGATATGCCTTATACGCCAACAGAAAGTATGAATTTTTTAAGATTTTTGTACAACGAAAATTACAGCAAATATATTGGTGTTGCAGGGCCTTATGATGCTTTTTCGGTGCACTATAATTGGGTAATCCCAAGATATTTAGCGATAGATCAGGGTACCATAGCACCAATGATTGAAAATCATAAATCTCAATTCCTTTGGAATTTATTTATGAATGCGCCAGATGTTAAAGCAGGTTTGGTTAAATTAGGATTTCATTCCACGCAACATGGTTTCTAAAAAAATGTATAATTAAACCTTCAGGAGTGAAAATTCTTGGAGGCTTTCTTAAAAAAAACAGAGTATGAAAAAGTTAATTGTATTTACTATTCTTACAATAAGTTTGGCTTCGTGTAATATCAACAAAAATTTATCGGAAGCGAAAACGTCTTCACAAGATTCTGAATTTACAGATAATCATTTAATGGATAAAGTTCAAAAAGATGCACTCAAATATTTTTGGGATTATGCAGAGCCTAACTCTTTCTTAGGAAGAGAACGCTATCATGAAGACGGTATTTATCCTCAGAATGACAAACATGTTATCACAACAGGAGGTTCTGGTTTTGGCTTGGCTACCATTTTAGTTGGTGTGGAAAGAGGTTTTGTTCCGAGGAAAGAAGCTGTAAAAAGGCTAACCGTAATGATGGATTTTTTGGGGAAAGCAGATCGTTTTCATGGAGCGTGGTCTCATTGGATTAATGGTGAAACAGGTAAAGTAGTTCCTTTCGGTAAAAAAGATAACGGAGGAGATTTGGTGGAAACTGCATTTCTGGCTTCAGGAATTTTGATGGTTCGCGAATATTTCAAAAATGGTACTGAAGAAGAACGAGCATTAGCCCAAAAATGTGATGAACTTTGGAAAGGAATTGAGTGGAATTGGTACACCAAAGGTGGAGAAAAAGTGCTCTATTGGCATTGGTCGCCTAATTATGCTTGGGAAATGAATTTCCCTCTTGAAGGTTATAATGAATGCCTTATAACCTACATTTTAGCAGCTTCATCTCCTACTCATTCAATCGATGCAGAGACTTACTATAAGGGCTGGACGAGAAACGGAACGTATCTTACAGATAAAACCAAATATGGTCTTCCGCTTTATGTAAAACATAATTATTCCGAAGAATACGGTGGCCCTTTATTTTGGTCTCAATATTCTTATATCGGTTTAGATCCAAGAGGATTGAGTGATAAACTCATCAAAAATTATTTTGATGTCAATAAAAATCACGTACTTATAGACTATAAATATTGCGTTGAAAATCCTAAAAACTGGAAGGGTTATGGAGAAAATTATTGGGGACTTACGGCTAGTTACACCAGAAATAATGATGGTAGTGTAGGCTATACTGCACATCAGCCTACCGAAGATAGAGGTGTAATAACACCTACAGCTGCATTAAGTAGTTTTCCTTACACACCAAAAGAGTCGATGGATTTTCTTAAATTTATCTATTCTCAGCCTCAGTTTATTGGTTCTGCAGGACCTTATGATGCAACTTCAATTCATTATGATAATTGGGTAACACATCGTTATTTAGCGATAGACCAAGGGACTATAGCACCAATGATTGAGAATTACAGAACGGGTTTCCTTTGGAAATTATTTATGAATGCTCCAGAAATAAAACAAGGCCTTAAAAAGCTTGATTTTCATTCTAAAGAATATGGATTCTAATCATAAGCCCCAAGAATTTTCTTGGGGTTTACTATTTCTATTTTTTTAACTTATTTTTCAATAATTTGAGTTGATTAATAATTTTATGGCCATTTCTTCGTGAGACTGCATTTGGATTAGATTTTTTAAGAATAAACTCGTAGTGCATTATTAAATTAATTCAATTTTAAGTCTATTCATTTTTCTATTGAAAACAAAAACATTTACAAACTGAATGAAAGTTAATGCTGTTATTTTGCTCAATACCCTTGTTTTAAAAC
>JAYRDY010000009.1:0-1673 GCA_041909215.1 Cloacibacterium sp.
AAAAAATTGAAGAAATTTTAAAAGATGCTCCAGAAAATTTCACGATAAAGTATTATAATCACACAGAAAATCTTGGAATGATGGAAAATTTTATTTTTTCTTTAAAACAATGTCAAGGAAAATACATTGCGCTATGCGAGGGTGATGATTATTGGATTGACAACAATAAACTCCAAAAACAAGTAGATTTTTTAGAAAAAAATAGTGATTTCACTATCTGCCATCATAGGGTAAAACTTAACATTAATGGCATTGAAGAATTGCATAAATATCATGTTAGTAAAAACACACCTATTAAACAAACACTAGAAGATATCACAAAATACAATTTCATTTATACTTGCTCCGTTGTATTTAGAAATATCCCTTTAAATATGTCCGATTGGTATAAGTTTCTTCCTATAGGAGATTACACACTTTGGCTATTTTTGGCAAAAAATGGTAACATCTACTATATGCCAGACATAATGGGTGTTTACAGAATTGGATCTGGTGTCTTTAGTACAGAAACCAATATTTCTAAACTACAGACAACAAATGTAGCACTACATTTTTATAAAAAAATATTCCCTTATAGTTCAATTTATTATAAAAATATCGATTTTCAAGAAAAACAAAACATTAGAACCATTTCAAAATATTACCTTTACAATACTGTACATAAAGAGAAAAACATCAAAGATTATATCTCTTTTAGGACAATCTACAAACTAATATTATTAAAACTAAATTCCCTAAAATGAATATTGTTTATTTTTACCCTCACCTGAAACATGCTGGAGGAATAGAAAGAATACTAACTGCCAAAGCGAACTATATGGCAGATGTTTTAGGCTACAATGTAACCATAATAACGTATAGACAATTTAATGGTAAAAACTACTTTAATTTAAGTAAAAATGTAATACAAATTAATCTTGATATAGAAGACCCCTCAATTTTTAAAAATAATGATTTTAATAAAAAAGATTATAAAAAATTCCTATTTACTTATAAAAATCTTATTGAGGACTTTCTCCTGAAGAACCCTCAAGACATTGCTATTTCATTATTTTTTGGAAAAGAATTTAATTTTTTACCTCTTATAAAAGATAATAGCAAAAAAATATTAGAGCTACATTTCAATTTTCAACAAACTACTCTAATTAACAAAAAAGAGATAATTAAATTAAAAAATTTTCAAGATTTAAAAAACTTCTATTATATCAATAAACTAGAAAAAATAATTAGTATGTATGACAAACTAGTTGTTTTATCAAAAAATGATCTCAAAAACTGGCAGAAAAAATTCAAAAACGCTACATATATTTACAACTTTTCTCCTATAAAACATACTGGTGAAGTTTCATTAAACTCAAAATCAGTCATTTCTGTCGGACGATTAACACACCAAAAAGGATTTGACCGCCTAATATCCGCTTGGAAAATTGTTAATGAAAAACACCCTGATTGGATTTTAAATATTTTTGGAAATGGAGAGTTAGAAAATGATCTGAAAAACCAAATCAAATCTTTAGGATTGGAATCAAATATAAACATTAAATCCTCTACTAAAAATATAGCCAATGAATATCTAAAAAGTTCATTATATGTCATGAGTTCTCGTTTTGAAGGTTTCCCTATGGTACTACTTGAAGCATCGCAATTAGGATTACCTTGTGTCTCTTTTGATT
>JAYRDY010000009.1:1683-21957 GCA_041909215.1 Cloacibacterium sp.
TGGCTATCTTGTAGAGCAAGAAAACATAAACTCATTTGCAGAAAAAATTATATTTTTAATAGATAATGAAAATATCCGAAAGAATTTCTCAATTAGATCAATAAAAAAAATGGAAAAATTTGACATTGAAATTATCATGAATAATTGGAAGTATTTATTTGAAAATATGATTAACAATAAAGAGGAAGTTTAAAATCTTATGATTTCAATTCTTATTGCACATTATAACAATTACAATTATTTCAAACAATGCTATGAAAGTTTGAAAAAGCAAACATATCAAAATTTTGAAATTTTAATAGTGGATGACTGTTCTACTGATGGCTCCTTAGAAAAAATTAAAAATTTTTGCCAAGACGACCACAGAATAAAACTCTATAAAAATGAAAAAAATGAAGGAGTAGGCTATACCAAAAAAAAATGTATAGAACTAGCTTCTGGTGAGATTTGTGGGTTTCTAGATCCAGACGATGCTTTAGTTTCAGATGCAATAGAAGTTGTTTTAGATAATTATAAAAAACATTCCGTAATTGCTACTTATTCACAATCTTATCTCTGTGATGCAAATTTGAATATTCAAAAAATATTTCCTAATTCTCGCAAAATAAAAAATAACAACCCCCTTTTTTTTAACATCCATTTTGAAGTATCACATTTTTTTACTTTCAAGAAGGATGCGTATTTGAAAACCGAAGGCATCAATGAAAAATATAAAGTTGTAGAAGATATTGATTTTTATTTAAAATTATATGAAATTGGTAGTTTCCAATTTATAAAAAAACCACTTTACTTATACCGCATTCATAAAACAGGGCTTTCTCACGACGAAACAAAAACCTATATAAAAAATGAGACTTGGCATACTGTACTACTAAATGCTGCCAAAAGAAGAAATATTAGTAAGCTATTTGGAAAAAAAATTGATGAAATAGAAAATTTACCCAAATTTATATTCCAAAAAGAGAATACACTTCTAAAAAAAATAAAAAGAAAACTCAAATGGTAAATATCTTCATCAAATCTTTTAACCGTGCTTTTTATCTTGATAGATGTCTGCAAAGTATAGAAAACTTTGTAGAAGGAGATTATATTATTAAAATATTGGATGACGGAACTCCAGAAAAATATCTTCAAAAAATTAAAGAAAAACATCCTAAAGTAGAAATTATAACTTCTAAAAACTATCAAACTAAAATTATTGCCATTGAAGAAAACCTGAAAACAGGCAAAGAGATTAATGGTTTTAGCATACCAACAGATTTATGGCATTCTGCTGCAAAAAACGCATCAGAATATTTTATAATGACTGAAGATGATGTTTGGTTTACTCAAAAAATCAACGTAAATAATTTGCAAGAGATTGGTAAAAAACATCAAATTTCACTCCTAAAATTAGGTTGGCTAGGCAATTATGATGATGATAAGTATGTAGAAATTTCAGAAATTTCTAGTCAAATCAACAGAATTCAGCCAAAAGAGTTATTACTTTTTCCTGAATTTTTTAATGATTTGTTTTTTTATAACAAACTTAAGTTCTTCACCATTCTTTATAAACTAGGAATTGCTGATAATTTCACCAAAAGAAAATATTGGGCACTAAACTCTATTTTAATGGGATTTTGGCAAAAAGATTATTGGCTACAAATTTGGAAAGATGCCAAAGGAAAAGTAGATGAAAAACAACAGCTCAGAAACGCTTCTAATTATTATAGAAAACATCAAGATAATCCTAATTTTATCGCAAGATTAGAAAAAGAAGCACTGAAAACCACCTTCCAATCTTCTGCCACCAATTCTTACCATCAATATGGCGAGGCTTTTGATGTGAATTATTTCAATCACCTCATCAACGAAGCTTGGTATAATGATATTTTTGACGAAATGCAGAATTTCCCAAAAGATTTTTCTTTAGAATATTTTGAGAAATTTTTAAACGAAAAAATAGATAAAACTGCATTTAGAAATTGGGTGGAAAAATTTAAAAATCAATATAAAAATTTAGGTTGTGAAGTTGATTAATGGAAACCATTAAAAAAATAAAAGTCCTTTTCCGTCTTCGCTCATTAGAAATGGGCGGCGTACCTCGCGTGGTTTTAGACTTGCTAAGAAACTTACCCAAAGATAAGTTTGATTTCACCTTGATGCTTAATCTCTACCAAGGCGAATTGGTAACAGAAATACCCAAAGACATCAAACTCATCGTAGTAGAAAAAGGAAGAGAGCAAATGTCGAAAAACCCTTTCATCCAAAAAATACAATTAGGATTGAGAAGGTTAAAACTAGAGATTTACGATAAATTCCCGTCCATTTTGTATGCGCTAAAAGTAAAAGAAAACTTTGACATAGAAGTTTCGCCAGGTTATGCAGAGTTTGAAATGGTGCTGAACTCTCCCAATAAAAAATCCAGAAAAATAGGTTGGTTTCACACAGACGTAAGCTATGACACAGACAAAGAACGTGTAATGAAACGCATTAATCTGATGAAAAAATTTGATTGGATGATTTTTGGGGCAGCCCAAACCAGGCAAGTAATAGAAGACCTTTATGGCATTTCTTACCCGAAAAGTTCTGTAATCTATAACGTCATCAAACTTCCAGAAGTAAGAAAAAAAGCAGAAGAATTTCAAGCAGATTTTGAGGTAAGACCTACTTTTGTATCTATAGGCAGATTGCACCACAGAAAAGGCTATGCAGAGCTGATGCGTGTACACAAAAGACTTTTAGACCAAAATTTATTGCATTCCATAGCAGTAATTGGTGGCGGAAACGAAATGGAAAATTTAAAAAATCAAACGAAAGAATTGGGCGTAGAAAAGACTTTTATACTTTTGGATTCACAAAAAAATCCTTGGCCTTATGTAAAATCTGCTGATTATTTTGTACTTCCTTCTAAATCAGAAAGCTATCCTTTAACCATTGGTGAAGTGATGGGATTGCACAAACCGATTATTTCTACCAACGTTGGCGGAATTCCTGAAATGATAGATGACGGAAAAGACGGAATTTTGGTTAACTTTGATGAAGATGAAATTTTCGAAGCAATGAAAAAGTTTCTTACCGAACCAGAATTAGTAAAAAAAATTACCGAAGGTACAGAATCTGCCGATGAAAAATTTGATGAAAATAGAATTTACCAGCAAGTTACCGAAGTTTTTGAACAACAATATCTTTTAAAAAATTCATAGAATTTATTATAAGTCATACTCAACACAAATGAAAAAAATTACCATTATCACCCCAACTTATAATAGGGCAAAAACACTGCCTAAAGTTTTTGAATCTCTTCTCAACCAGAGTTTCAAAGATTTTCTTTGGATTATTTTAGATGATGGTTCCACAGATAATACTGAGAAAGTGGTGGAGAATTTCCAACTGCTGAATCCTTTTTTTGAAATTATTTATAAAAAAGATAAAAACCGCCATAAATTTTTAACGGTTTTAGAAGGTGTAAAAATGGTGAAAACGCCTTATTTTATGGTGATAGACTCTGATGACATTTATCCTGAAAATTCTTTAGAAATTTTAATCTCCGAAGTAGAAAAAATTGATAACCAAGATGATTACATCTCTGTGATGGGACTTTCTGCCGATGAAAACGGCCATATTGTTGGAGACCAATATCCCAAAAATGGTTTTGATGGCAGCATTCTAGAAATGCGCTATAAATACAAAGTAAGAGGAGATAAATTTGGGATTTTTATCACAAAAACTTATCAAAGAGAAATTTCAGGAAAAGATTTCAGCCAATATGAAGGCAAAGGATATATTCCGCAAAGTGTTATTTTTAATGAATATGATGCTAAAGGAATCAAAACCAGATTTATTAATAAAGTGGTGAGATTTTATCTAAAAGATGATGATGATGTGGCTTCTGTTTCTAATACAAGATGGAGCGGAAAAAACCTTTTCGGATTGGCAGAAGGTCATCTTTCTTTTTTAAATTCTTATGGAAATCTGTTGTTTTCTTATCCAAAACCTCTACTTAGAAACTTGATTGGTTACCAAACCTACGCCTTAAAAAATAGAAGAGAAATTTCTAAAATTATTGCTGATGTTAAAAACCCTTTAATTAAAATATTAGGATTTTTTGCATTGCCTTTTTCATTCATCTATCAAAAAAATAAATAATGGAGCAGAAAAAGTCGATTTTACTGGTATATTATAAATTGTTCAAACCTGGTGGTGTTGCCAAGGTTCTTACCAATCTGGCTAATGCTTTATCAGAACAAGGATATACTGTAGAAATTCTTTTATTAATGAATGAAAGAGAGCATTTTTACCCTTTAAACCATAATATTAAAGTTCACAATATAGATACTTTTTCTCATTGGGCATGGAAAATTTGCGAATTTAACAATACTCATCTTCGTTTTATTCCAAAAAGGAATAATATAAATGCTTACATTCATCATATTGGTGTTTTTTTAATGCTTAGAAATTGGATGAGAAAAAACCATCAAAATTATGATAACATTATTTCTGCTTGGTATAAACTATCTAGCTTTCTTAGCCTTAACAAAAAAGCGAATCGCAAAACTATTGCTTGGGAGCATGTTACTTACCAAACTGGCGGAATACTTTTTAATGATATTTTAAGAAAATATTACAAAAATCTTAAGGGTATTGTCTGTATTAATTCTCCTGCCATTAATTATTATCAAAAATTTAATAAAACTTATTTTATCCCTAATATTATAGGAGAACCTTTTGAAAATCAGCCAGAAATCAATTTTGAAAAAAAAGAAAATCTTATTTCTTTTGTAGGAAGGCTAGACCGAGAAAAAAATGTAATATCACTTCTTGAAATCTTCAAAGAAGCCAATATACCCTCTGATTGGAAGCTGCAAATCATTGGTGATGGTAACGAAAAAAATAATTTGGAAAAATTTGTAGAAGAAAACCAGCTAAAAAATAGAGTTATTTTTCATGGAACAAAGAATTCTAATGAAATTCTGGAACTTCTTAGAAAATCTAAAATTTTTGGATTTACATCACTTAAAGAAGCTTTGCCCACGGTTTTGGTAGAAGCTATGTTTTGTAGTAATGCTATTATTTCTTACAACTGTAACTATGGCCCAAGTGATATTGTTAAAAACAATTCAGGGTTTTTAATTGATGTAAACAATAAAGAAGATTTTATCCAAAAACTAGAAATTCTTGCTAATTCTGATGAAAAATTAGAAAAGATGATGGAAAACGCTTCTAAACAAGCACAAAACTGGAAACAAAATGAAATTCTGAAAAAATGGCAAGAAATAATCTAAGAACGATAAATCTGAAAATCAGGATTTTAAAAAATAAAATTCACTGGTGCTTTTGTGAGATAAAATCTAAATTATCTAACAAAAAAATTATTGATCCAGAATTAATCATTCCCGATTCTGATTTGAAAAACATTTTGATACTTGCCCCTCATGCTGATGATGAATGGGTTGGGTGCAGCCAAATTATAAGAAAGTCAAAAAAAACCTCTGTATATTATTTCAATTTTTTAGGAAACAATTATAATGAACAAAATAAAAAAATTAGACTTAATGAAATTAATAACGTGAGTCAAAATAAAAATTTTGAACTTTATGTATCTTCAGATTCAAATGATTTTTCAGACCTAAAAACTCTTTTGTCTGAAAAAAAATTCTCTACAATATTTATACCTTTTCCTATTGATTGGCATCCTGAGCATATAAAAGTAAACAAGATTATTTTTGACATTCTAAATAATAATAATTTTGATGACATAAATTTATTTTTTTATCATGTCTCAGTACCTATTTCTGAATTTCAAGAAAATTTGTTTTACTTACCCTTAAATAAAGAAGAAGCAAAAGACAAAATAAAAACGTTTGATAAATTTTATATTTCACAAAAAAATACTCCAATTCGAAGATTTGTTTTACAAAATTTTTTATGGGCACAAGGGCAAAATTTTTATGCATCAGAAGTTTTTGCAAAACTAGAATTAAATGAATGGAGAGAGCTATTATATTTTATTGATGAAACTTTTCACGAAATAAAAAACATTGTGCATTTTATTGATTCTCCATATAAAATTAGGCACTTAAGCAACGACTTATATACTAAATTTAAAAATCATAAATCAACCTCATAATGCTTTTTAACTCTATTAGCTTTGCCATATTTCTTCCGATAGTTTTTTTTCTTTATTGGTTTTTCACCAATAAAAGCCTCAAACTACAAAACCTATTATTGCTTGTTTCAAGTTATTATTTCTACTCTTGCTGGGATTGGAGATTTATGTTTTTGCTCATGTTCTCTACTTTTTTAGATTACTATACAGGTATTAAAATTGAAGAAAGCAACAAAAACAGCAGTAGAAAATTCTGGCTTTGGCTAAGTGTTGGTATCAACTTAGGATTTTTAGGCTTCTTTAAATACTATAACTTTTTTGCTGATAATTTCGCTGAAATGTTACGTGGCTTAGGCTTCCAAGTAAATGTATGGACTTTAAAAATAATTCTCCCCGTAGGAATTTCTTTTTATACATTCCATGGCTTATCTTACGTTCTTGATATTTATTTTAAAAGAATTAAAGCAGAAAGAAACTTTATAGACTATGGCGTATTTGTAAGCTTCTTCCCTCTTTTGGTTGCGGGCCCAATAGAAAGGGCAACACATCTACTCCCACAAATAAAAGTAAAAAGAGTCTTTTCTTATGAAAAAGCGGTAAACGGATTGAGGCAAATTCTTTGGGGATTATTCAAAAAAATGGTAATTGCAGACAATTGCGCTGTTTTTGCTAATCAAATTTTCGAAAATTCAGCTACCGCTTCTGGTAGTGAACTCGCTTTGGGCGCAATCTTTTTTGCATTTCAAATTTATGGAGATTTTTCAGGATATTCTGATATCGCGCTCGGAACAGCCAGGCTCTTTGGCTTAGATTTACTTAGAAACTTCGCCTTCCCTTATTTTTCAAGAGATATGGCAGAATTTTGGCGAAGATGGCACATCTCTTTATCATCTTGGTTTAAAGATTACTTATACATCCCTCTTGGAGGCAGCAAAGGTGGAAATTGGATGAGGATAAGAAATACATTCATCATCTTCTTAGTTTCAGGTTTTTGGCACGGAGCAAATTGGACGTTCATTATCTGGGGCTTTCTTAACGCCTTGTTTATTATGCCATCCATCATTATGAAAACCAATAGAAACAATTTAGAAATTGTAGCTCTGAATAGATTAACCCCAAGTATGAAAGACGCAACCAATATTCTAATTACTTTTACATTAACTGTTTTTGCGTGGATATTTTTCCGAGCAGAGAACGTTGAGCATGCTATTTCTTACATCTCTGGAATTTTCAGTAGTTCATTTTTTTCTATTCCCGGGTTTAAAAAAGCAGCTTTAGCAACCCTTATTCTTATTGTATTTTTCATGATTATAGAGTGGCTAGGAAGAGAAAATCAGTATGCAATAGAGAAATTTTTATTGAAAAAACCAAGAATTATACGTTGGTCTTTCTACGGCTTTATTATTATTCTTATTGGTTTATTCTTACAAACACACGAATCTCCTTTTATATACTTTCAGTTCTAATGAAAAAATTTTTTATTAATATCTTAAAATTCGCTGCTTTTGCAATCCCTTTTTATATGATTGGATTATGTATTTGGAGTTGGATAACGCCACCATTTTTAGCCAAAAATGTAAGAAGTAACATTGCAGCTTATGGTCACTTTTTCTCAAGAAGCAGAGATGCTGAGAATATTAAAAATCCAGACATTTTATTTCTTGGTTCTTCTCATGCCTATAGAGGGTTTGATACAAGAGTATTTTCAGAAGCAAATATTTCATCCTTTAATCTAGGTTCTAGCGCCCAGTCTCCAATTAACTCACAAGTTCTACTGAAACAGTATTTACAAAAAATAAACCCCAAGTTAGTTGTTTATGAAGTTTACGCAGGTACACTTTCTATTGATGGTGTAGAAAGTTCTTTGGATATCCTCAGCAATGGGAAAATAGACAAAAATGCTTTAGACATGACTTTGAAATTAAATAATATACTTTCTTACAACACTCTCTTCTATGGATATTTTAGACAAGTATTTAACTTAAATAAAAACTTGAAAGAACCCGCCAAACAAAATGAAGATTTTTATATAAAAGGCGGTGGTTTTGTGGAAACCACTTACAGACAATATAACCCAGAGCATCTAAAAAAAACAAAATGGGAGATTTCTCCCTCACAAATTGATGCCCTTAAGGAAAACATTAAAATCCTAAAAGACAATAAAACACCTTACATTCTTGTACAAGCGCCAGTTACGCAAACCCTTTACAATTCTAAGACAAACAACAAAGAAGTTGATGATCTTCTCAAAAAACTAGGACCTTACAAGAATTTTCAGAATGAAATTGTTCTGGATGATAAAAAAGATTTTTACGACAACAATCACATGAATCAAGAAGCGGTTGTAAAATTTAATCTTACATTTATCGAATATTTAAAAACTCAAAATATAAAATTTTAAGATTTTGGAAAAGAAAAAAATTCTCATCAGAATTGGTTCTTTGCGTCATGGTGGCGCAGAAAAAGTTCTGGTGACTTTTCTTAAAAACCTTCCAAAAAACAAGTACGAAATAGATTTACTGCTCAATTTATATTCTGGAAAATATCTCGCAGAAGTTCCCGATTGGATTAATGTACTTTATCTAAACAAAGGCGAGATGATTACCACCAACAGAATTCAGGATATCCCGAAGAAAGCATATCGTGTTTTGTATCAAAAACTGTTAAAGAAATTCCCTAAAATTCTCTATTCTTCTATCCTGAAAAATAAAAAATATGATGTAGAATTCGCTGCCATTCACGGTTTTCGAGATGAAATTTTGAATTCTCCTATAAAATCATCAAAAAAAATCGTTTGGATTCATAACGATTTGCGCAAAACCCAGTTTCACAATTATACGGATGAAGAAATTCGCAAATTTTTCGGGTTTGATACAATCATGGTAATTTCTGAACACATCCAAAAAGATTTTGAAAACTTAGCCCAAACTGAAGACGAAAAATCTAGAATTGTAAGGATTTATAATCCTTTGGATACAGCAGAGATTCTTTCTAAGTCCGAAGTCGGAAGTCGGAAGTCGGAAGTTTCCCTCTCCTTTGGAGAGGGATTAAGGGAGAGGCTTTTTGTAAGTGTAGGCACTGTTTTTCCACAAAAGGGTTTTGATAGGCTTCTGAAAGTTCATCAAAAATTACTTAACGAAGGTTTTAAACACCGCATTCAAATTATTGGTGACGGTTATGATTTTGAAAACATCAAAAATTTAAAAACGGAATTAGGAGTTAACGAAACTGCAGAAATGTTAGGCTTTACCGAAAATCCTTATCCTTATGTTAAAGCAGCAGATTTTTATATTTTGAGTTCACGATACGAAGGCTTCCCTACCGTTTTATTTGAAGCCATTACCTTAAAGAAAAATATTATTGCAACAGATGTTTCTGGTGTAAAAGAAATGCTGGAAGACGGAAAACTAGGTTTAATTATAGAAAATTCTGAAGAAGGGATTTACGAAGGCATGAAAAAAGCACTTACTGAACCTGTATTTTTTGAACAATATCAAGAAAATCTGAAAGCGTATAAAATGCCTTTCAACCTAGAAAATTCTGTAAATAAAATTATGGAAATTATTAACAAATCATAAATCTCGCAGATTGTACTGACTAAGCAGATGTTTTTTTAATCAGCAAAATCTGCTTAATCAGCGAGAGTTTTTATACATTTGCCTTATGTCAGAGAAAACAACCATCCAAAAAGATTTCTACCGAGAAAGCGGGAAATGGCTTTCTACTACTGAAATTTGGGCAAAATGCATCAACCCCAATTTGCATTATGTTTATCTTTTAAGAAAATGCCAGCAGCATTCTAAAAAATCTGTTCTTGGTATTTTTTGGCGATTCATTTTACGTCATCATCAGATCAAATACGGTTTCCAAATTTATCCCGAAACACAAATTGGAGAAGGTTTCTATTTAGGACATTGGGGAACTGTTGTCATCAACCCAAAAGCTAAAATTGGTAAAAACTGCAATATTGCGCAAGGCGTTACCATTGCACAAGCCAATAGAGGTAAAAACGAAGGCGTACCAGAAATTGGCAACGAGGTTTGGATTGGCCCCAACGCAGTTGTTGTAGGCAAAATAAAAATCGGTAATAATGTCTTAATTGCGCCAAATGCTTATGTTAATTTTAATGTACCAGACAATTCTGTAGTGGTAGGTAATCCTGCGCAAATTACTCCTAAAGACAATGCAACTGAAGACTACATTAATAAAAAAATAGAATATTAAATTTTTGTTAAAGCGAATAACAAAGAAATTTTCGGAATAAAAATTGATATTTTCTATCAAAAAATAAATTGTTTTAGTCAGATTATTTTTTACTTTGTAAACCAAAAGCTATGGGCAGATCATACGAAAACATTTTCGAAAACAACAAAAAATGGATTGAGGAAAAACTTGGTCAAGACGCAGATTTTTTCAAAAAATTAGCAGAAGGGCAAGCTCCAGAATATCTATACATTGGTTGTAGTGATTCTAGAGCAACTGCCGAAGAACTTATGGGGATGCAACCTGGTGAAGTTTTCGTGCACAGAAACATTGCTAACGTTGTCAACACATTAGACATGAGTTCCACGGCTGTCATCCAATACGCTGTTCAGCATTTAAAAGTAAAACATATTATCATTTGTGGGCATTATGGTTGTGGTGGTGTAAAAGCTGCGATGACTCCGCAAGATTACGGACTGATGAATCCTTGGCTAAGAACCATAAGAGACGTTTACAGACTTCACCAAAAAGAATTGGATGAAATTGAAGACGAGCATCTACGTTATGACAGGCTAATAGAACTCAATGTACAAGAACAATGCATTAATGTTATTAAAATGGCTGCCGTACAAGAAAGATATATTTTAGACCAATATCCTATTGTACATGGTTGGGTTTTCGACCTTAAAACAGGTAAACTTATTGATTTGAATATTGATTTTGAAGAAAAATTGAAAGACATACAAAAGGTTTACGACCTTACCAATTCTGATTGGGTAATGAGTAGAAAGAAAAATATAAACTTGCAAGAGAACCATTAATGAAATATTTAAGTATCATCGTTTTGGCATTCTTTATCAATTTTACAGCTTTACCAGGTTTAGCTGCATTTTTTGATTGGGATCTCCCAACGCTTAATACGAATATTACAGAAGAAGAGGTTAAAAACAATCTTGCCAATTTCAACGAAAAACTCCCTCCAAAACCCTATAATTTAAAAGACTTACTAAAGATTTTAGATTTCAATCATCAAAATTCTTCCTTCATTACAAAAGATGATTCTATACACCTAAGTCCTTTTATATCCATTTTTTCTCCTCCTCCGGAAGCTTAATTTTTGAATTATTTTAAACAAAAAGCGATTTGTATATCATTTCGCAAAAGTTATTGTGGCTTTTCTTCAAGAAATTCCATCATCACACTATGTAAAATTTTTAAAAATTAAACTTTTCATTCAATGGAAAAATCAAAAAATATTTTTGCAGATTTAAAACAAAATCTGCCCTCAGGAATTGTGGTCTTTTTAGTCGCATTACCTCTATGTTTAGGCATTGCATTAGCCTCTGGCGCACCGCCACTTTCAGGGATTATTGCAGGGATTATTGGCGGCATTGTAATAGGATTGATCAGCAATTCACAAATATCCGTTTCTGGTCCTGCAGCAGGTTTAGCGGCAATTGTTCTTGGCGCTATAACTGATTTAGGAAGTTTTGAATTATTCTTAACCGCAGGTTTAATTGCAGGTTTAATTCAACTTATATTAGGCTTCGTAAGAGCAGGCAGTATTTCTAATTACTTCCCTAATAATGTAATTGAAGGAATGCTTGCTGGGATTGGCGTTATTATTATACTGAAGCAAATTCCTCATGCCATTGGTTACGACAAAGATTTTGAAGGCAATCAGGCAATTTTTGATGGCTTTAACCTTCAAACCTATTTTAGTAATCTTGTGAATGCAATAAGTTTAGGGGCAATTGTAGTTACATTAATCTCCTTAGCTATTCTTATCACTTGGGATAAAGTTTCTGCACTCAAAAAAATAAAATTATTACCTGGCGCCTTAGTTGCGGTAGTTGTAGGTATTTTATTTAATGAAATTTTTAGAGGAAGTAGCTTAGAAATCTCCAGAGAACATTTGGTAACCTTACCCGTTCCACAAACGGCAGAAGATTTCAAAAATCTCATCACTTTTCCAGATTTTTCAGGATTCCTAAATCCTAAGGTATGGATTATTGGTGCAACCATTGCTATTGTAGCATCAATTGAAACATTACTCTGTATTGAAGCTGCCGACAGAATGGATACTCACAAAAGAATTACGGACACTAATTTAGAATTAAAAGCACAAGGCTTAGGAAATCTATTTTCTTCTATGATTGGTGGTTTGCCTATGACCTCTGTTGTCGTAAGAACTTCTGCAAATGCCAATGCTGGCGCAACCAGTAAAATGTCTGCCGTTATCCACGGATTGCTCTTATTAATATGCGCTTTAACCATCCCTTTTTTATTAAATAAAATACCTTTGGCAACATTGGCAGCGGTTTTATTATTAGTAGGTTACAAATTAGCAAGTCCTTCTAAGCTTAAACACTTTTGGAAGAAAGGTAAATATCAGTTTATCCCTTTTATTGCGACAATCGTTGCTGTAGTAGCTTTAGATTTGCTAAAAGGGGTTGCTTTAGGTTTGGCCATCAGTATTATTTTCTTACTCCTTGGCAATATGAAAAGAGCTTACTACTTCAGTAGAGAAGAATTGGAAAACGCAGATGAAATTACTCTGGATTTAGCCGAAGAAGTATCATTCTTAAACAAAGCGGCCATCAAAAAAACACTTAAGAATATTAAACCGAATTCTAAAGTAATTATCAATGCTAAAAAAACTTCTTATATATCAGACGATATTATTGAACTGATTGAAGATTTTGCCAACATAAGGGCTAAAGAAGATGAGATACAGGTCGCTTTAGAGGGCTTCAAAACGTCTTACAGAGACTACGAAACAGACCAACATTCTCATATAAAAATTACCCACAGAAGAGCAATTTAATAGAAAACTTTTATGAATTGAAAGTTAAGAATTGAAAAAAAAATCAAAATCTAAAATTTATAATCTAAAATTCAAAAAATATGAAAGCACATACTTCAGAAACACAATCAACAATAACTCCAGATAAAGCATTACAATTTCTTAAAGAAGGAAACCAAAGATTCGTAAACAACCTAAAAGTAAACAGAAATCTTCTAGAACAAGTTAACGATACCAGAGAAGGACAATGGCCTTTTGCAGCCATCTTGAGTTGTATTGATAGCAGAACATCTGCAGAATTAATTTTCGACCAAGGTTTGGGAGATATATTCAGCATCAGAATTGCAGGGAATTTTGCCAATCAAGATATTTTGGGTTCTATGGAATTTGCTTGTAATGTAGCAGGTTCTAAATTGGTTGTAGTTTTAGGACATACCAAATGTGGCGCACTAAAAGGCGGTTTAGACGCTCCAAAAATTGAAGGTTTAGGTATGGATAATCTCAATCATTTAATCTATCATTTCGAGCCTTGCATCCACGAAATCATGAAAGAAGGCGAAGAACGTTCTTCTAAAAATGAAGATTTATTAGAAAGACTTAACGTTTGCAACATCAGAAAAACAATTGAGGATATTCGTCATCAAAGTTCTACTTTAAGAAATTTAGAGAAAGAAGGAAAGATAAAAATTGTTGGCGCAAACTACGATGTTGAAACAGGAGTTGTAACATGGCTCTAGTTTTTGCGACCTATTATAGACACAAGCGAGAAAAATCTTCATATAACTTTGATTTTTAATTAACACATTCTCGCTATAGCCCCTTTTTTAAGGGGCTTTTTTAGTAATTTTGCAACCATTATGAAACAGCTTTCCAAAGTACCAAAAATCTGGTTATCCGTTCTACTCTATTTTATTTTAGTAGAAATAATAGTGCTGTTTCGCAAACCTGCTTTAGCTTTTCAACCTAATTTTATCGGGATAAGAATCCTATTTCTCATCATTTTTATAGCAGCAACAGCTATTAAAAAATACCTCAAAAAAAATATTTTTAATCTAATTAATGCAATAATTGTCTTTGCGTTAATGACTTTTTTATACAAAGAAACCGCAACACTCAACACCCTTATTTTTCCTAAAATTGATGAATTTTTATCTGTTTTAGATCAAAAACTCTTCGGATTTCAACCTTCCGTAGAATTTTCAAAGCATTACAGCTCTTTATTTTTCAGTGAGTTATTTTACTTCGGGTATTTTTGTTATTATCTTTTACCATTAGTTGTTTTTGGAATTTCATATCAATTTTCGCCTCAAAAAATCGAAGAATTCGGTTTTATTTTGATTACTTCTTTTTTATTGTACTACTTTATTTTCATCATCATTCCAGCAGAAGGTCCACAATTTTATTTCCCTTTCCCTGAAAACTCAATAGAAGCCAAAGGAATTTTCGGAAATGCAATAAAACTCATTCAAAAAAACGGAGAAGCACCCACCGCTGCTTTCCCGAGTTCGCACGTTGGCATTTCTTGGATTGTTATTTTTTGGCTTTACCAAAACTTCAGAAAATCAGTAAAATATTTCCTTCCGTTTGTATTTTTATTGATGTTTTCTACAGTTTACATCAAGGCGCATTATTTTGTAGATGTTGTGGCAGGATTTCTTACAGCGCCCATCGTATTTTTTCTTACCTTTAAATTCTACAAATTTTTAAACCGAAAATTGAATGTCTATCTCAATTAAAGAAGTTGCTTCTAAAGAAGATTTAAAAACCTTTATTTATCTTCCCGAAGAAATTCATAAAAACCACAAAAACTGGCTTCATCCGCTGTATATGGATGACGAAAAATTCTTTGATAAAGACAAAAATTCACTTTTTAAACACAATGAAGCGGTACTTTTTCTCGCTTTTGAAAACGGAAAGGCAGTCGGCAGAATTATGGGCGTAATTCCTACTGATTACAATAAATTTCACGGGAAAAATGACGCCAGATTTTCTTTTTTTGAGTGTTTTGAGAATAAAGAAGTTTTCAATGCTTTAATTACTGCAGTAGAAACTTGGGCAAAATCTAAAAATTGCACAGAAATTGTGGGACCGATGGCATTTTCAGACAAAGAACCTCAAGGTTTTCTTACCAAAGGTTTCGAAGAAAAAGCAATGCTGGTTACCAATCACAGTTTTCCTTTTATGGTAGATTTCATCAAAGAAAATCAATACGAAGCATTTGTAGATTTAGTGCAATATGATGTTCCGATTACCGCACAAATTCTGAATCGTTATAAAAATTTCAACGAAAGGGTTTCTAGAAATTTAAAAATAAAAACGATAGAATTTACCTCAACAAAAGCGGTGAAACCTTATGTAAAACCTGTTTTTGACCTCATCAATAAAACTTATACCGAAATTTACGGTTTCACGAAACTCACCGAAGACGAAATGACGGAATTCGCCGAACGTTTCTTACCGCTTCTCAACCCGAAACTCATCAAAATGATTACCGATGAAAACGGCGAATTGCTGGCTTTTGTAATTGCAATGGCAGATTTAAGCGAAGCGATAAAAAAATCTAAAGGTAGAATTTTACCTTTTGGTTGGGCAAGAATTTTATGGGCAATGAAAACTTCAAAAAGGCTTCAACTTTTGTTGGGCGCCATTCATCCTAATTATCAAAACAAAGGTCTGGATGCGGTTTTAGCGACCATGCTTTTCGGTTCTGCTCTTAAACTAGGCTTCAAAACAGTGGATTCTCATCTCATTATGAAGGACAACCTGAAAATGCGTGGCGAAATTGAAAAGTTAGCTGGCTTTAACCTTTATAAAGAATATTGTATTTTTAGGAAGAATTTGGTTGTTGGCTAATCGTTATTAGTGTTTTCTATCAACTGACAAACAACAACAGTCAACTATTTCCCATTAAAAGTATTCATCGTGTTATTCATTCCTGCGAAAACGAATGAAAGACAAGCTTTTGCGAAAACATCTATTCTATCTTGCAAGGTTTTCAGTTCTTCTTCGTTCCATTTCCCGAGAACGTAATCTACTTGTTTTCCTTCGGAAAAATCTGCAGAAATCCCGAAACGCAATCTTGCGTAATTTTGTGTTTGTAAAACTTCTTGAATGTTCTTCAAACCATTATGACCTGCATCAGAACCTTTTTTTCTCAATCTTAAAGTTCCGAAAGGAAGCGCCAAATCATCCGTAATTACCAATACATTTTCTAACGGAATATTTTCTTTCTGCATCCAAAATCTTACTGCATTTCCCGATAGATTCATATATGTATCTGGTTTTAGCACAAACACTTTTCTGCCTTTGTATTTTCCTTCAGAAATCCAACCAAAATTGGCTGATTTAAAAGGAGCTTCTAAAGTTTGTGCAATTTTATCCGCGACTTTAAAACCTATATTATGACGTGTTTCTGCGTATTCTTCGCCTTTATTTCCTAAACCTACGATTAAGTATTTCATTAATTGATAATTTGCTGCAAAGATAAATTATTGTAAATAAAAAACTCAACCATGATAATGATTGAGCTGGATATTTAATTAAAATTGAGTTTATAGTTTAACATATTCAAATGTTGAATATTCTTCTCCATTAACCCCTTTTGTCGCATAACCTTCTGCATCATAAGTATAAGTGTATGTAGAAGTATCATTAATATCTGATACGACCGCAATTTTAAGCACATTATTTTTAGAAAGTATATAAGAATTAGCTCCGCCAAAAGAGATATAAAAAAGGTTATATTCTAATGGCAAGGTGTAGAAAGGAGAAATTTTATTGTCATAAGTATAAGTAGAATTTACGTTTGCATAGCTTCCCATATCTGCAGGTGTTACTGCATAAGTAGATACACATTTAGCAACCTGAGTGCTGCTGTAGGTTAAAACATCATTCCTTTTAATACTCATTGATAATGGGAATGAAACAGAAGTAAGGTTTACCATTTTATTTACTTTACCCGAAGCATCGTAACTAAAATCTGTATTTATTGTACTTAAACCTCCTGCATCAATAGACAATTTTGTAGCTTGTTTATTAGCATTATAAGTATATATTGCGGTAAAATCAGAAGATTCCATTTTAGAAATCTTTTGATCTGCATTATACTGAATTGTGATTGTTTCTCCGTCTGATGTAGAAATGCTCTTCAGTTGTTTATTTTCGTAGTTAAAAGTAGTGGTAAGATCTTCCCATTTCCCTGTTTCTTCATCTTTAGTATGTGTAAAGATTTTGCTTATCACTTTATTGGGAATAATGGTTGCCGAAGTACCATCATCACTGCTTCCACCAGAAGATCCGCCGCTGCCTGGTACATTTCCTCCATTTCCTAAACCATGCAATAAATTACCATTTTCATCTACTTCTGGAACGCAAGAAACCATTAGAAATAAACCCAAAATCAGAGAACAAAAAAGTTTAATTTTTTTCATCATTATTAATTTTCACAAAAGTACGTTTTTTATCCCAATATATTCATTAACAACCGATTCACTTCATCTACATTTTTCACACCATCTTTTCTCATCATGAGCTGATTGCCTTCTTTACCCGATTTTTCTTTCAGTTGAGCTTCTCGTGGATTTTGACTGAGGTAAGCAATAATATTTTTGAACTTCTCGCTTTGGTAAAATTTATCTTGAGGATTATCCGGGAAATAACCCAAGAAAATTCCGTTTTTCATGACGATTTTGTCGAAACCAATTTCCGCAGCGAGCCATTTTAATTCTACTGATTTCAATAAATTGATGGCTTCTTTCGGTAAATTCCCGAATCGATCAACCAGTTCATTTTCAAATTTCTGCAACTCTTCTTTAGATGGAATCTCTGCTAATTTTTGATACAAAGATAATCTTTCTTCAATAGAATTCACGTAAGAATCTGGCAACATCAACTCAAAATCAGTATCAATATTGACTTCTTTCTGAGATTTGAATAACTTTTTACGGTCTTCTTCATTCTCAAATAAATCTTGGAAGTCATCTTCATTTTGCAATTCTTCCAAGGCTTCTTGCATTAATTTTTGATAGGTTTCAAAGCCCATTTCATTGATAAAACCACTTTGTTCGGCTCCCAATAAATCTCCCGCTCCACGAATTTCTAAATCTTTCATCGCAATTTGGAAACCGCTTCCCAAATCTGAAAACTGTTCAATTGCTTCGAGACGTTTTCTAGCATCCGAAGTCATCATATCAAACGGTGGCGTAATCAGATAACAAAACGCTTTTCTGTTGCTTCGCCCCACTCTTCCACGCATTTGGTGCAAATCTGCCATCCCAAATTTCTGCGCATCATTTATAAAAATCGTGTTCGCATTCGGAACGTCTACTCCAGATTCTACAATTGTGGTAGAAACCAAAACATCATATTTTCCTTCCATAAAATCGAGAATTCTGGCTTCCAATTCTTTTCCGTCCATTTGTCCGTGACCTGTAATAACTCTCGCATCAGGAACCAAACGCTGAATTAAACCTGCAATATCTTTCAGATTTTCAATTCTATTATTGATGAAATAAACCTGTCCGTCTCTTTGAATTTCGTATGAAATCGCATCTCTTAGAATTTCTTCATTAAATCCAACAATTTGTGTATCAACTGGTTGTCGATTGGGTGGTGGTGTTTTTATCACCGATAAATCTCTTGCAGCCATCAAAGAAAACTGAAGCGTTCTCGGAATTGGTGTTGCGGTTAAAGTCAAAGTGTCAATATTTGCTTTTAACGTTTTGAGTTTATCTTTTACATTTACGCCGAATTTATGCTCTTCATCAATAATTAAAAGACCTAAATCTTTGAATTCTATATCTTTTCCCACCAATTGATGCGTTCCGATGACGATATCAATTTTACCATTTTTGAGTCCTTCTTTGGTTTCATTTTTTTGTTTGGCAGAACGGAAACGGTTCAAATAGGAAATACTGACAGGAAAATCTTTCAATCTTTCTTTGAAACTTCTGTAATGTTGAAATGCCAAAATCGTAGTAGGAACCAAAACCGCGACTTGTTTTCCATCGGTTGCCGCTTTGAAAGCTGCACGAATTGCCACTTCCGTTTTTCCGAAACCAACATCTCCACAAATCAATCGGTCCATTACGCCATCATTTTCCATATCATTTTTCACATCTTGCGTTGCTTTTTCCTGATCTGGAGTGTCTTCATAAATAAAACTCGCCTCTAATTCGTTCTGCAAATAAGAATCTGGCGAAAACGAAAACCCTTTTACCGTCTTTCTTTGCGCATATAATTTAATGAGATCAAACGCAATTTGCTTAACTTTTGCTTTGGTTTTTTGCTTTAAAGTTTTCCAAGTTGGAGAACCGAGTTTATTGAGAACGATTTCTCTTCCATCTGGACCGTTATATTTTGAAATTTTATGCAACGAATGGATAGAAACGTAGAGTAAATCGTTATTTTTATAAGTCAGTTTGAAACATTCTTGTGTTTTTCCATCGTTGGTTACTTTCACCAATCCCATAAATTTCCCAATTCCGTGGTCAATATGTGTAATGTAATCTCCCACTTTCAGAGACATTAAATCTTTTAGCGTTAATTGCTCAGATTTGGCAAAAGAATTTTTGGCTTTATATCTTTGATAACGGTCAAAAATCTGATGATCTGTATACACCGAAACTTTTAGTTCATAATCTACAAAGCCTTCATGAAGCTCAGATTTGAAAAATTTAAACGGTAAATCATGGTTCAATTCCTCAAAAATACTCTCTAATCTTTCCTTTTGTTTTTCACCCGAAAAAGAAATCCAAGTTTCATAACCTTCTTCTTTTTTTTCTTTTAAATCTTCGGCGAGAAGCTCAAAATTTTTGTGGAAGGTAGGTTGTGCGGTTTGATTGAGTTGGAGAATGGTAGAGTTGTAGAGCTGTAGAGATTGAGAAGTGAAATCAATCGTTTTAAATTTTTGGAAATCTTCCAAAAATACCTCATCAGAAACGAAAAGAATTTCTGGTTTTTGATGCTTGATTTCTTTGCTTAACGTTTCAAATTTTTGCTCTGCTTTTTCGTAGAAATCTTTGAGTTTTTTTACGGTGAGATAAGCATTTTTAGTCACAATGAAACTATCTTTTGGCAATAAATCCAATAGAGAAACCTTGCTTCCTGAAACCGCAAAATTCATATTAGAAACCAATTCAAAGTCATTGACTTTTCCTGTGGAAAGTTGAGTTTCGAT
>JAYRDY010000010.1:0-20877 GCA_041909215.1 Cloacibacterium sp.
TAAACTAATATGAATAGATCTCGAAATAACAAGAAATCTTATTTTTTAACTACCGTTACCAATTGACCTTCGTACTGTGTTATTACATCAAAAATCTGTTTAAAGGCAGCGTAATATTCTTTAGGATAATCTGTAGAATCTATTTTAACAGAACTTTCTACCGTTATTTTATTGCCTTCAGAAGTTACTAAATAAGAATATACAATGCCTTCGTCTTCTGTTTTAATTTTTTTAGATTTTGGTAAATTATCTACTTTATAACCATCTGGTATGGTGATTGTAACCTTTTTTATCGTCTCATATGGTGAGAAAAATTCTATCGGAAATTTTCTTTCTTCGGTTTGGTTAAAATCATGGTTTTGTCTGTACAAAAACAACAGAGGATTAAATACTAATTTCCCTCCAATTCCATCAGTAAAAGAATCTGCATTGAAATCAAAACTTGTTTCAAAATCTTTATCGTTAACTATCCCAGATTTTATATTGGTATATGGAAATGCATACTTTTCTTTGTACTCTTTCTGGTATTTTTCTTTATTTTCTAAATAATTTTCGTTTGCTAAAATAGAGAAAAGTCTAGTATCTCTATCTTTAAAATCCCCTTCAAAAGTGCCATCTGGATTAAGTTTTGCATCTACTGTAAGAAAAGTCTGACTCAGAATCGTATTATTTATATTTAATAAAACAGCTTCATTATCTTTTAGCAGAATCCCATTATAATTGTATGCTCTAGGAGGCAACAAATTAGGCTCTAAAAGTTTCGAAGTGCCATCATAAACATTAATAGATTTATTATCTAACTCCACACAAGCTACAACATAATTAGGATCTGTAATTGATGGATAAGCAATATTTAGAACTCCTTCTCTTACTGTTTTTAGAATAATTGGATAAGCATTAAGCCCTGCTTCTCTCATCATCATAATCATTAAAAGATTAATTTCTGCCGCATTACCAATCTTAGTTGTTGTTAAATTTTTAATGCCGTCTCTTGTAAAAATCCCTGTTGTTTCGTCCCAAGTATAATTTTTTTGAATAAATTTCAGTACTTCTTCCGCTTTCTTTACTGGAGTTGGTGCACTCATAATTTCAGGGGTAATGAGATCTCGTGCAATAGATTTTTTACCCAACTGAACTCCAAAATCATCATATTCTTTTAATTTTTTTCTTACGTCATCCCAAGATGTTGCATAACTTTTAAAATTATTATTGAAATAAGTTGAATTGATTTCTGGTCTAATAGAAGTTTTAAAATTATCACTGTTTTTCATGAAATTCTCTTCTTTGAAGGGTTTTACATTTTCAAAACCAAACCTCCAAGTATTAGAATCTATTCCATAAAGCATTTTAGGCTCTACTTGTTTATATTTTGGCACCAAAGATCCTTGAAAATTAATATTAAAACCATAAGGTTTTGGTGCATCTAAAATATATTCTTGATATACTACAGGAATATCTCTTTCGAAATAAACCTTAGGCAACTCTTGTATAAATGGTGAATGCTTAACATACTTATACTCTAAAACAGAACCGTCTTTAACATTCTCAAAAGCTACCTTTTGGATGGTGATATATTTACTCTCTTTGGATTTAATCTTAGAGTCCTTTTGTATTGGTGTAGTAACAACTTTGCCTCCTTCAAAATTGTAGGTAACCGCTTTCAAGCTCATTACTTCTTCTCTGTCACTTCTATCATTCTGTTGCAAATAAATTTCTAAATTAAGGTAATCTTCTGCTTTATCTTTTTTATAAATTTTTATTCTTTTGAAGACCGTAGTTTCCAAAGTACCCGTATTCATATCAATCACATTATGAATGGAAGAATATATAATTTCTGCAGGAGCGTCTTCTTGTATTGTAGATTTTTCTTTTTTCAGGTCTGCTTCATTAAATTTAGGAATCTCTAAAAATTTTTGTTGAGCAAACACTAAAAAACTTGCGCTTAAAAGCAAAAAAGAAAATAATTTTGTTTTCATGAATAGTTATTTTTAAAGGAAAAAAGTTAGCGCTACTGATTTTTCACAAATCAATAAGAGTATATTAAATTTTAGTAATCAAAATCTTGGTATTATCTAAATTGGTTGTTTTCTTTCTGAAATTAAGATAATCCTGATATTTTTCTTTAGGATAAATTTGTTTTTTGATGACAATTGTTCTGTTGACGAATAATTTGCCATCAACAGCAGAAAAAGTCATCGCATAATCTCCAAATTCCGAAGAAAAGCCGATAGATTTTGGCACCTCAGCCAATTTATAACCTATAGGAATCTGAAATTCTACTTTATACTCATCTTGGAAAGAATAAGGCAACTCCAATGGCAATCTTCTCTCTTCAGAAGAGCTAAATGGTATGGCTTCAATAAAAGGCATTGCTCTAAAGAAAATATCTTCTCCTAATTTTTTCGAGTAATCTTTCGCTTTAAATTTCAAATCATAATTCACCAGAGCATCATCTCTATTGTTGGTAATGTTTTCTACTGCTAGATTTTCAAATTTCAAATTATCATATCGCTCTTTCATCGTCTCTATTACCTCGTCTTGTTTAAGAGAAGTAATTGGCAACTGAAAATCATACTGCGAGCCAGAAAATTTAAATTTAGAATCTACTTCAATACTATTATCCAAATTAATTTTTACGGTTGCATTTATCAATTCTTTACTATGTTCTGGCTTATAGGATGGCGTATTTACAAGTTTTACTTCATTATCAGATAAACACATCACATTTCTGTCAAGAGAAGTATAATTGAGATGATTATAAGCTATATTTTGTGAGGTATTTTCTAACCAAATAGTGTCTTTTTCTGTAGGAATCATCAAAATAATATGATTTCCTCCCATTTTAGGAAAATCTTCATCATATCTTTGAATTGATTTTCCATCTTTTATCCTACTATAATAAGATTTAATGCCTGCAATACTGAGAAGAGTTCTCATATAATTGGTAAGTGCTTTACAATCTCCATAACCTTTACTTCTTACATCTTCTGCCAACATAGGTTTCCACCCTCCAATTCCTTCTGCAATTGCAATATATCTTGTTTTGCTTTGCATATATTGATAGAGTTTTTTAACTTTTTCTGATGTAGTACCTGATAAATTAAGCATGGCTACTTCTGCTCTCAACTCAGGCGTTATTTGCGATGAAGGAACAATTAAGTTTTGATAAAACCAACTCCCAAATTCTTGCCAATTAGCTAAAGTCCCTTGTTTACCTTCTAAATTAAATTTATCTAAAGAAAATTCTACTTTTGGTAAAAATTGGTCTAAACTAGGCGACATTCTTTCATTCTCAACCGCTGGAATATTTCGATAAGAATAGTTATAAACATTGCCATTCTGCAAAGAAGTTAGTTCAGCAAAATCATTCTCAGAAACTTTTGTTCTAAGGGCAATGCCAGATTCATTATTAATCGTTAAACTGGTATTTTGTGTAGAAATATTATAGCCATCAACAGGTGAAAAATCTGGTAAAAAGATGGTATTTTCTGTTTCCGTTGTATAGGTATATTGCAAAGAATAAGGATAAGTATTAGACATATAATGCAAATACAAAACCCTGTTATCATCATAAAATGAAAAAGACTGACTATGCCTTACATCTGTAAAATCACTTTTAGAGTATTTTTTAATCACTTTTCCACTCGCATCTAAAACAGAAACCTTCACATCTCGTATTGATGTACCTTTATCGTAAGGAATATAAACAGTAGAAAAACTTTCACCAGATTTATTAAGAATCGTAATGGTTTTATTAACAATAATCTCCATCTCATCAATAGCATTAATGTTGATTGTGGTATTATCACTCATTACCACTGCATAAGCATTTTTTTTGAGCTCCTCAGGAATAGTTGTTGCAGAATAGTCTTGCGCAGAAATAAAATAAGAAAACAGAATGGTTATTAGAGAAAATATTTTATTCATAAAGGATTTATTAGTTTTTGCTAAAATTATTAAAATTTTGTTAAAACCCCCTGTTTTTCTTCTTGATTTTTATCACACAAAAAAGAACGAGATTAATTCTCGTTCTTTTTTGTTTTATTCGAAGCTATTTTACAGAAAATTATTGTTCTGTAGTTTGCATTTTCATTTTTCTATTTTTGAAATCTTTATTGCCGCGTTTTTCTTTCATCATTTCTCTTCTTTCTTTCATTTTATCATCTCTTTGTTTTTCCCATTTCTGAAACTGTTCTGGAGTAAGAATGTTTTTCATTTCTGCTTCATGAGCCTCTTTTTTCGCTTTCATTTGTTGCATTTTTTGTTTGTTTTGCTCCATTTTTGCGGCTCTTTGACTTTCCATTTCTGCAAAACGCTTGTCTTGAAGTGCCTTCACTTTTTTTACCTGATCTGCCGATAAATTAAGGTCTTTTTGCATTTTATCAAGATTCTCTTGCTGTTTTTGCTGCATTTCTGCTTTGCGTTGCTCCCAGTTTTGTTTTTGTGGAGTTTGTTGTGCGAATGTAATTGTAGCTAATCCTAAGGCTAACGTAACAAATATTTTTTTCATTTTTTGATAATTTTAATTGTTAATTCTATTGGTTTGATTACAATAAAACAACAAGGTTAAAACTAAAAACATTAAAATTTTGTTAAATTTTTTCTGCGTAATTTTTCACTAAATTTTCAATAATTTGTTCTGTCTCATCAGGAAAATTTACTTTTATCAGCATTGCTTCATCAATCCAAATGCTTAGTTTTTCATCAAACTCATCTTCTTTCCAAATAACCGTAGCACCCATTTTTTCGGCTGCCAAAGCATTACATTGCTGCTCATACTGATGAAACATAGGTACACACAAAACTTTTTTACCCAAAAACATCGCTTCCGCAGGCCCTTCAAAACCGCCACCAGTAATCAGCCCAATAGAATGAGCTAAAGAATGATTAAATTTTTCATTATTTACTTTAAAAACCTCAATATTATCAACAGAATAATTTTCTTTGGTATGTTTAGAAAAAACCTGAAACTTTACATCAGGATGTTTTGATAATTTTTTCAAAATAAAATCATCAGAATAAGCAGGTAAATAAATGGTATAAAAATCTAAAACTTTTGGTTCTAAAGCTCTAATTTCTGACCGTATTACAGGCGTTCTGATAAAATCATCATACCTTTGGAAGTGGAAACCAATTTTATACGTTGCTGGCGCATAATTTTTCAGAATAATTTCTCCTAAATGCAAGCCAGAAATTACAGGAGTTTTATTTGATAAAAATGCAGACTGATGGCTCAGCGCTACCGATTTTTTGTTTCTTAACATACAAGCCCAAGCGGTAACGGGTTCAAAATCATTAATTATCAGTTGATAATCTTTAACGGGAAGATTTCTAATATCTTTAATAAGTTGTCGAAAATCTGCTTTTATAAGAGAACTTTTATAATCAATTCCGCCTTTTGTTCCGAAATCAAATCCAAAACCTTTCAACTGATATTTTATTTCTTCGTTTAAATTTACATCTGCCTGAGTTCCGCTAATTAAAATATCTAAATCTCCATATTTTTTCAGAATAGGGATAATTTCTCTCGCTCTGGAAACATGCCCGTTACCTGTGCCTTGAATGGCGTATAAAATTTTCATAATGACGAAGTTATCAATTTAATTTGGGTTGATAAAACACGAAAAGCGGAATTAACTTCCGCTTAACATTGAATGTAAAATTGATATAATGTTTTATGAATGTCTAATATTATCTGAAACCTCTTCCTCCTGAACCGTTTCCGCTTCTATTGTTAGAGTTAGAATTCCCTTGTTCTCTAAAGCCTCCTCCGTTATTAGATTTTACAGCATTACCTTCGTTTCTTGAAGAGCTTCCACTTCTAAAACCGCCTCCGTTGTTTCTTGATTCGTTTCCTTGGCTTCCATAACTTCTTGTGTTATTATTCAAGTTACCACCATCGCTTCTGAAACCTCCGTTGTTTCTTTGAGGTTCTGAGTAATTGTTACTCCTTTTATTTTCATCTCTAAAGCCGTTGTTGCTTCTTTGATTTTCATAATAATTGTTGTTATTTCTAGAATTATTGCTTCTAAAGCCATAGTTTCTAAAATTATCATTTCGGAAAGTTCTTACATCTACATTTCTGTATCTTGGGGTAACATAAACTACGTGTGTATAATGTTTCACTCTGTAATCTCTGTAATATACAATAGGATTGTAGTTATTGTAATATCTACCATAGAAAGTTACATAAACTCTTGCTCCCAAAATTCTTTCTAGAGATACAAATCTGTCATAATACCATCTATCTGGGTTATATCTGTAATAATTATACCAATAGTTATAGTTGGCAAAACGATCATTAAGAATTCTTATTTCTCTTATTTGTAGAGGACTCAAATTAAATTCTACAAATAATCTATCCCAATTAATACTTATTATGGTGTTTCTGTAATCATTATAATATCCTCTGTAAAAATCGTTGGTATAATAATCATTAGGATAATCGTAGTAATATTCATCAGGATAATTGTAATCATCATAATAATATTCATAACCATTAGAGCCATAATTATTATTCCCGTAATAATTATCGTTAGGATAATTTTGTGCTATAGCCATTCCTGCAAAAGATAATGCTGATGCTAAGAATATTTTTGTGAATATTGTTTTCATTTTATTTAACTATTAAGTGATGTTATAATGTATTATTAAAAATGTGTGCCAAACTTTTATGATGATGAAAATAAATATTAAATATTATTTAGATAACGACATTTTTATACTTTAATTATTCTTTTGGATTGAATTGCATAAAAAAAGTTAAAACCAAAATCTGATTTTAACTTTTCAAAAAAAAATATATAGAATTTTAAGCTCTATCTTTTACTGCCTTTTACTTTCTTCTACAAAAACTGCAATTTTATGGTTGAAGTTTTCTTTACTCAACAATTCTTCTAAAGAAATGTGCATTCTGTATCTCCAATAATGCGGGAAAACCGCAGGATTATTAATTCGTTCATCATCAGCATTAGGATTTGCAATTTCGTAATCTGTTGCAAAAAATTCCTGAATTGGGAAGATCGCCAACATGGCATCGGAGTGAAGATGCTGTTTCATAATGATCTCTGCTAATTCTGGTAATAATTCTGATGGCGCTGTACCAAACTGACCAAGCTGCTGATTAAAATACAATTGTGTTAACTCTCGGTTTTCTTTCCACCATTGTCTTAATGTAGAACTATCGTGAGAAGAAGCCGTTACCACATTCATATAACTTGCGGTTTGAGGGTTATAAAACGGTACATCTTCTTTCGGAGAACGCTGTACTTTAAGGGCTGTAATTCCTAACTTATCCATTACCACTGGCACGCAATCTGGCACTAAACCAAGGTCTTCACCACAAATCAACATGTCTGTAGCCCCTAATAACATTGGTAATTTTTCCATGGCTTTTTCATACCAAAGTCCGTCTTGTCTCTTGAAGAAATAATCAACATACAAATCTGCCAATTGTTTCTTTTCCCAATCTGGTAAATACTTATAAGAATCTGTTTTGGTGATGTTAAATCTTGGATGATAAACATAATCTGTACCATTAAATTCTTGCAAGAAAAGAACATTAGCGGCTAAACTGATGAGTTTATCTTCAACCCCATCTCTAGGATTTTCTTTGAAATAATCTGTGAGTTTTCTTTGCGTATCATATTCTGATTTAAAGAAATATCTACCGTTTTCTTTGTACATAAAATGTTCCGCAATTACCTCTTTTTCATAACCAAACCAATCCCAAAGGATTTGATCGTTAATAAAAGGTTTGCAATATCTATCAAAATCAAACGGAATATGTCTTGCCGCAAATTCTTCTAACGTTACAGGTACAGCAGGATAAAAATAACCCAATAAACCTTGCGTTGCTGACATTGGCATTCTCCAAATCCTGAAAAATCCTAGAATATGGTCTATTCTCATTGCATCGAAATAACGCGCAATTACGTTGAAACGTTTCTTCCACCAATCATAATCATTAGCCTGCATTACCTCCCAATTATAAGTAGGGAATTCCCAGTTTTGCCCTAAATCCGAAAATTCATCTGGTGGTGCTCCCGCTTGGAAATCCATACCGAAAAGTTCTGGCTCCGTCCACGCTTCCACAGAATATCTGTAAATCCCGATGGGTAAATCTCCCTTCAGAGAAATTCCTAAACCGTGAGTATAATCTACCGCATCTTTCAACTGTAAATGCAACTGATATTGTACCCAAGAATGAAGCATTACCTCTTCATAATCTGCATGTTTAGAATCAAATATTTGAGCAATTTTACCTGCAACATATTTTTTATGCGTCTTCCAATTGTTGAAGTTTGGCGTATTATTTTTATCTCTTAAAACACAAAAAGCGGCATAAGGTTTCAGCCAATCTGCATTTTCTTTCAAAAATTTAGCAAAATCTTTATCTTTAAGAATTTCGGTCTTATTTTCTTCAAAAATAGCCTTAATCATTTTCCATTTCCCAGAAATCATTTGCTCATAATCCACAAATTCCCCTGCATTTAGCTCATCTTTTTTGATTTGATATTCCATTTTTAAATTTTCTGGAATACTATACTGAATACTTTCTAAACTCAAATATTGAGGATGAAGCGCATAAACAGAAATTGCTGCATAAGGATAAGAATCCGTCCAAGAATAATTGGCGGTTGTATCATTTATCGGCAAAATCTGAATGATGGAAAGGTTGGTTTTATGCGCCCAATCTGCCAGTTTTTTAACATCAGGAAATTCGCCTACACCAAAACCATTTTCGCTTCTTAAACTAAAAACGGGGATGGCAACTCCTGCGGCTTTGTACAATTCATCAATATTAAATCTAAAAAAATGATCTGCCTGAATTTGCAAAATTTCTTTCTCCTGATTAGAAAAAGCCATTCTGTTATCGCCATATTCTATTGCGATAATTTCACCTGTTTTTTCGTCTAGAATGGCATATTTATACTGCGCGAATTCTTTTTGTTTCTGCAAATCTACCGCCACTTCCCAAACGCCCAAAGAAGTTTGAGCCATTTTTACGGCGTTATTATACTGCCAATTGCCTAGCGCGTCGCTATTTCCTAAAATCACCAAACGCCAATCTTTAGAATACAATGGCGCTTCTATTCTAAAAAGATGTGTATGTTTTTTAAGGATTGATACTTTTTCTGGCTTAAAATCTCCTAATTTATTCTGAAGAATTTTATTATTGAGATAGTTTTCGGGGAAGTTTTTGTTGTTCCAAACATCGTAAATGTTATATTCTGAGAAGTTATTCACGAAATTTAATTTGTGCGAACAAATTTCTTCGTCTATTGTATGGTTGTTTTCATCTACCACCAAATATTTATACTCAATGTTTTTTGAGAAAAAATCTATTTCTGCTTTCCAATTTCTGTTTTCGGCAAAATGCAAATCATACGTTTGTATGTTTTTACCGTCCAGAACCTTCAGCACAAGCCTTTTTCCAAATTCTGTCCCATAGTTAATGGTGAAATATAATTTCATTGTAATCGTTTTTCAATTCACGAATTTACAAAATTATATAAGCCTAATAAAAAATTAATGATATGATTTTTAATTTGTTTCGGAAATAAAAAACCCTTTCCGCGTTTGGAACGCAAAAAGGGTAATTTATAAAAAATTATTTTTTTCTTTAATTCAATACATAAGAAGTACCGTCTCTTCCGTCTTTCAGTTCTATTCCTTCTGCAAGAAGTTTATCGCGAATTTGGTCTGAAAGTTCAAAATTTTTGGCTTTTCTGGCTTGGTTTCTTAATTCAATTAAAACTTGTAATGTTTGATCGAGTTTTGCGTTGTTATTTTCTTCAATATTTTGAAGTCCTAAAACATCAAACACAAAAGCGTTCATTAACGTTTTTAAATCTGTTAAATCTTCTGAATTTATGGTTTCTTTTCCATCTTTTAGTTTGAAAATAAAACTTACCGCTTCAAAAAGATGAGAAATTAAAATCGGCGAATTGAAATCGTCATTCAACGCTTCGTAGCATTTTTCTTTCCAAGATTTTAAGTTAAAATCGCTGATTGCTGATTGCTGGTGGTTGTTAGAAGATAAACTGTTCAAAATTTTAAGACTTTCCATCAAACGCTGGAAACCTTTTTCTGAAGCCAACATTGCTTCATTAGAAATATCGAGAACGCTTCTGTAATGTGCTTGTAAAAAATTAAAACGAACGACACTTGGATGAAATGGTTTTTCAAAAAAATCATTTTCACCAGAAATCAATTGACCTGGAAGAATGTAGTTTCCTGTAGATTTACTCATTCTGGCGCCATTCATCGTCAGCATATTCGCATGCATCCAATATTTTACTGGCGAAACGCCGTTGCAACCTTTTCCTTGTGCAATTTCGCATTCGTGGTGCGGAAATTTAAGATCCATTCCTCCTCCGTGAATATCGAATTGCTCACCTAAATATTTGGTACTCATTGCAGTACACTCTAAATGCCAACCAGGAAAACCTTCTCCCCAAGGCGAAATCCATTTCATAATGTGTTCTGGACTTGCTTTTTTCCAAAGGGCAAAATCTTGTGGATTTTTCTTTTCGTTTTGTCCGTCTAAATCACGAGTATTGGCAAAAAGTTCGTCTATATTTCTTTTGGAAAGTTCGCCGTAATTTCCACCTTTTTCGTTGTAAGCACGTACATCAAAATAAACAGAACCGTTGCTTTCATAAGCTAAACCTTTTTCGATTAAATCTTTGGTCAATTCAATTTGTTCGATGATATGTCCCGTTGCAGTTGGCTCAATCGTTGGAGGCAAAAGATTAAATTTTTCTAAAACTTTATGAAAATCTACGGTGTATTTTTGTACGATTTCCATTGGTTCTAGTTTTTCCAAACGAGACTGTTTCACGAAACGGTCGTTATTTACATCGCCATCATCCGTTAAATGCCCTGCATCGGTAATATTTCTTACATAACGAACGTCATAACCCAAGAATTTCAAACTTCTATAAATGAAGTCGAAATTCATAAAAGTTCTCACGTTCCCAAGGTGCACATTGCTGTAAACGGTTGGTCCACAAACGTACATTCCTACTTTGTTACCGTTAATGGGTGTAAAAATTTCTTTTTCCGCCGAAAGCGAGTTGTATATTTTGAGCTGCATTTTTTTATAATTAAGAATTAAAAATTAAGAAATAAGAATCTGTTTATCTATAAAAAATCAGCAACAACAGATGATTGTAGTTGTAAAAATTCGGGTTGATATTTTTTTAAATCTAGTCATTCTATAATATATCCAAAGATTGAATTCGGTTGTTTAAGGAATTCATATCATACAAAATTAATCCAATTTTGAGTTCGTGCCAACATAATGCAAGAATTCTTGTCTTGTAATTGGGTTTGTTCTAAAAATTCCGCTCAATTCTGCGGTGATGGTAGAACTTGCAGTGTCTTTTATCCCTCTACAATTTACACAAAGGTGTCTTGCATCTATAATACAAGCAACATCTTTCGTTCCGAGAGCTTCTTTCAGCGCATCTACAATTTGCATGGTTAATCTTTCTTGCACTTGCGGACGTTTTGCGTAATAATCTACAATCCTATTGATTTTCGACAAACCAATTACTTCACCGTTTGAAATATACGCAACGTGCGCTCTGCCAATAATTGGTAAAAAATGATGCTCGCAGAAAGAATATACGGTAATATCTTTCTCCACCAACATTTGTCTATACTTATATTTATTGCTAAAAGTAGAAATACCTGGTTTATTTTCGGGTAAAAGTCCACCAAAAATCTCATTTACATACATCTTAGCAACACGTTTTGGCGAATCTTTAAGAGAATCGTCCGTCATATCCAATCCAAGCGTTTGCATAATCTCAGCAAACTTTTCTTCAATAATTTTTATTTTTTCTTGAGGAGATTTTTCAAAAGCATCTTTTCTCAAAGGAGTGTGGTCTTTCCCTGTGAAGACATCATCGTCATTATCAATATAATCGTTCATATCTCAATTTAAAGTTACAAAATTAAGGAAATATTTCTAATAGTCTAAAATACTGATTATACGATAATTAAATAAACCCCTCATTTAATTTTTTTAAAAAAAAATAGTTTTGGTATGAAATTTCATATATTTGCACCTGAATTAACAAAATTTTTAAAACAAATTGCTATGTCAGACATTACATCAAGAGTAAAAGCTATCATCGCTGATAAGCTAGACGTGGAAGAAACAGAAGTAACTCCTGAAGCAAGCTTCACTAACGATTTAGGTGCAGATTCTTTAGATACTGTTGAGCTAATCATGGAATTCGAAAAAGAATTCAATATTCAAATTCCTGATGATCAAGCAGAAAAAATTACTACTGTAGGTCACGCTATCGCTTATATCGAAGAAGTTATCAAACAATAATTTTTTTTAATAAAAAATTAAAATCTATGGAATTGAAGAGAGTTGTAGTTACGGGTTTTGGCGCTATTACGCCTATTGGGAATAATGCTAATGAATATTGGGATAATCTTACTAAAGGTGTAAGTGGTGCTGCTCCAATAACTCTCTTCGATTCTACTAACTTCAAGACAAAATTTGCTTGTGAAGTAAAAAACTTCAACCCTTTGGATCATTTTGAGAAAAAGGAAGCAAAAAAAATGGATAGAAACACCCAACTTGGTATGGTTGCTGCAAGAGAAGCAGTAACACATTCTAGAATCATCGAAGATGGTGTAGATAAAAACAGAGTTGGTGTAATTTGGGGCTCAGGTATTGGCGGTTTAGAAACTTTTGAAACAGAAGTATTGAACTGGGCAAAATCTGAAGGAATCCCAAGATTTAATCCGTTTTTCATTCCAAAAATGATTGCAGACATAACCCCAGGAAATATTTCTATAGAATATGGTTTCCATGGGCCAAATTACACTACGGTTTCTGCCTGTGCATCTTCTGCAAATGCTTTAATTGATGCTAAAATGCTTCTACAATTAGGCAAAGCAGATGTAATCGTATGTGGCGGTTCTGAAGCCGCAGTTACTGCATCCGGAATGGGCGGTTTTAATTCTATGATGGCACTTTCTACTAGAAATGATGATTATAAAACAGCATCAAGACCTTTTGATAAAGACAGAGACGGCTTTGTTTTAGGCGAAGGTGCAGGTTGCATTATTTTAGAAGAATATGAACATGCCAAAAAACGTGGCGCTACCATCTATGCTGAACTTGCAGGAGGCGGAATGAGTGCAGATGCTTATCATATGACGGCACCTCACCCTGAAGGTCTGGGAGCTTATTTAGTCATGAAAAATTGTTTAGAAGATGCTGGTGTAACTCCAGATGAAGTAGATCACATCAACATGCATGGTACATCTACTCCATTAGGAGATATTGCAGAATCTAATGCAATTGCAAGACTATTAGGCGAACACGCTTATGACATCCAAATTAACTCTACCAAATCTATGACGGGGCACCTTCTTGGTGCAGCTGGAGTAATAGAAGCCATTGCTGCGATAGGAACTATAATACATGGTATAGTGCCTCCTACAATTAACCATTTTACCGATGACGAAAACATTGATAGCAGATTAAATTTCACTTTTAACCATGCTGTAAAAAAAGATGTTAAAATCGCAATGAGTAATACTTTTGGTTTTGGAGGACACAATGCTTGCGTGCTCTTCAAGAAATTATAATGGGCTTAAAAAATTCATTAAAAAACTTTCTCAAAAAAAGAACTTTTAAAAAAAAGACGGAAAAAGAACTGCTTCTCTCTGCACGAATTTCAAAAATTATTGGGCAGAGGGTAAATAATATTGAGTTTTATCAAGAATCTTTTTCTCTTAAACATCCTAATAAAACAAATGGTAATAAAAATTACGAAAGACTAGAATTTTTAGGAGATGCCGTTCTAGGAAGCATTATTTCTTGTTACCTTTACAAAAATTACCCAGAAGAAAACGAGGGATTTCTAACACAAATGAAATCTAAAATCGTTAACCGAAAAAACCTTAATTTACTCGGAGAGAAACTTAAGTTAACCGATTTTATACAAACCGGAACCAACGGAAACCTCGGAGAAAACATTAATGGAAATCTTTTTGAAGCCTTTATTGGTGCTATATATTTGGATTTTGGTTATGATAAATGCAAAACGATTGTTCTAGAAAAACTATTTACCGATAAAGATATAGAACGTCTAGAAAATAAAATTGTAAGTTATAAAGGTCTGCTTTTAGAATGGAGCCAAAAGAAAAAAGTAACCATAAAGTATGAAACTTCCGAAGAAATAACTCCCAATAAGAGTTTAATATTTAGAAGTTGCATATATTTGAATAACGAAAAATTATCTACTGCATCAGAAACCTCTAAGAAAAAAGCAGAAGAAAAAGCAGCGCAAAGAGCATTTTATACTTTAAACAAAAAAGAACATATTGTTGAGCAAAAAAATATTTCTTGATTTAGATGATGATGAGGAACCTTTTAACATCAGATTAATAAGGTTAGCTAAGAAAGTACCTCATTACGAAATATTTTTTGAAATCAATCAACTCAACTCTTTCAATTTTTATAGAACTGATGATTTACAAGTAAAAAAATTCAGCTTTACAAAATTTGAAACTTACCACCCCGAAACCAAAACTTGCTACCAAATTATAGCCAATAAATCTATCCCGAAAAGAAAAAATACAACCAATGAACTCTTTGCACAAGCCGAAGAAATTAAATTTCTGATGCCTAAACACAAAGATGTTGAATATATAATGTATGCAAAGGATAGCTTTCCGGATTTTTCACTAATTTTGTGGCCGGAAAATACAATATCGCAGATAGAAGATTTTTCGGTTCAGCCACAACAAGAACTTTATAAGTTATTACAATATTATGAATAAAAGATCAAAAAAGACAAAGATTATAGCTACACTAGGTCCTGCTACTTCTTCTAAAGAAGTAATGCTAGAACTCGTGAAAGCTGGTGCGGATGTATTCAGAATAAACTTTTCTCACGCTGATTATGAGTTAGTAAAAAGGAATGTAGATATCATCAGAGAAATTAACCAAGAGTATGGTTTCAACACCTCTATTCTTGGCGACTTACAAGGTCCTAAATTAAGAGTAGGCGTAGTAAAAGATGGCTCTTATCTTAACCCAGGCGATATCCTTACATTTACCAACGAAAAATGCGAAGGAGACTCTACTAAAGTTTATATGACTTATGAAAGATTCCCTCAAGATGTAAAAGTTGGCGAAAAAATATTAATTGATGACGGAAAACTAGTCTTAGAAGTTATCGAAACCAACGAAAAAGACATCGTAAGAGCAAGAACAATACAAGGTGGACCATTGAGTTCTAAAAAAGGAGTAAACCTACCTAATACGAATGTATCTCTTCCTGCACTTACAGAAAAAGATATAGAAGATGCTAAATTTATGCTAGACAATGAGTTTGATTGGATTGCACTTTCATTCGTTCGTCATGCACAAGATATTATTGATTTAAAAGAATTAATCAAAAATCATTCTAATTCAGAATTCAGAACACCAATTATCGCCAAAATCGAAAAACCAGAAGGAGTTAAAAATATTGACGAAATTATGGTGGAATGTGATGGTATAATGGTAGCACGTGGAGACCTAGGTGTAGAAATACCTATGGAAGAAGTGCCTGTTATCCAAAAAAGATTGGTAGATAAAGCTAGATATTATTCTAAGCCTGTAATCATCGCAACTCAAATGATGGAAACTATGATTAATAGCCTTACTCCTTCAAGAGCTGAGGTAAATGACGTTGCAAACAATGTATTAGACGGTGCAGATGCTGTTATGCTTTCTGGTGAAACTTCTGTAGGAAAATATCCTGTAGATGTCATCAAGAATATGACAAAAATTATCAAAAACATAGAATCTACTCCTCTTTACGAAAAGAAAAACGATATCATCGAAAAAATTACTTGTGTAGATGATCGTTTTATTACTGATATGGTTTGTCTAAATGCAGTAAAAATTGCTGAAACCACTGGTGCTGAAGCCATCATTACATTAACCTACTCAGGTTATACCGCTTTCCAGATTTCTGCACACAGACCTCATGCTAGAATTATAGTTTATACCTCTAATCCTAGAGTGCTAACGATGCTTAATCTACTTTGGGGCGTAAAAGCGTTCTATTATGATATGAATAAATCTACAGACGAGACCATTATACAAGTAAATATGCTTACTCACAATTATGGATATGTAGAAAAAGGAGATTTCGTAGTAAACCTAAATGCAATGCCGGTTTACGAAGGCGGAAAAACAAATACACTAAGGTTAACAACCATATAAACCAAAAAGCGCTCAAATAAAATTGAGCGCTTTTTTATTGTTAAAAATTACCGATAATGGTTTTTTTAATCGTGAATTCGTGAAGTGCATACAAAGAAAGTTCAGTCCCATAACCAGAATTTTTGGTTCCACCGAACGGCAACCTAACATCTGATTTTGAAATCTGATTGATAGAAACCGTACCCGATTCTAAATTTTCAGCAAAAAATAGTGCTTTTTCTTGATCACTCGTCCAAACCGAATTTCCTAGTCCAAACATCGTATTATTAGCAATTGAAAGCAATTCTTCATCAGATTTCCCAGAATAAACCATTGCCAAAGGCCCGAAAAGTTCCTCATTGTTGATAGGATTTTCCGCACTCATTTTTAAAATCCCTGGTTTGAAACCTGCTGCAGAAATCCTTTCTAAAGGCAAAATAAATTCTGCTCCATTTTCTAAAGCCGTTTTGTATTGATTTTCCAAATCATTGGCCAAATCTTCTCTTGCCATTTCAGAAAAATTGGTTTTATCATCATTTGGATCACCTATTTCATATTTTTTAAAATTCTTTAATAATAGAAATAAAAAACTATCAAATACTTTTTCATGAATGATGAATCTCTTTGAAGCAATACACGTTTGTCCACAATTTTGGAGCCTTCCTTTTGCGGCGCTTTCCGCTTCTTTAACCAAATTAGCATCTTCACACACAATGAAAGCATCACTTCCACCTAATTCTAAAACACATTTTTTTAAATTTTTGCCTGCTGTTTCCGCAATTTTTCTACCTGCAGCTTCACTTCCTGTAAGCGAAACTCCTTTTATAATAGGATTGGCAATCATTTCTTCAACCTCTGAATGAGAAATTTCTAAGTGTAAAAAAACACCTTCAGGAAAACCTGCGCCTTCAAAAATTTCTTGTAAAGTTTCACCACTTTTTAAGCAAATAGAAGCATGTTTCAAGATTACCGTATTCCCTGCAAGAATGGTTGGCACAGCAAATCTTATGGCTTGCCAGAAAGGGAAATTCCAAGGCATAACACCTAAAATAGTTCCTAATGGTTCGTGATGAACTTCGGAAATTTGAAATTCTGTTTTTACTTTTTCTGGTTTTAAAACATTTTCTGCATTGGCATAATAATCACAAAGTGTGGCACATTTTTCTATTTCTGCAACTGATTGAGAAATCGGCTTTTTCATTTCTTGTGTGATAATTTCACCGAATTCTTGCTTTCTTTTTCTTAAAATTTCTGCAAGTTGAGCAAAATATTTTTTTCTTTCTTCAAACGGAATTTTTTTCCATTTTTTGAAGGATTGTTGAGATTGTTGTAATTTATTTTGAACTATTAATTGCATTTATGTAGTTTTAAACGGTTGTTTTGTCTTGCTGAAAGCATCTAAACTAAGAATTAAATTCATTTTCAGTATTTTGAAAAATATTTATAGATGCTTTCAGAAAGACAAACTATGTGGTAATTTTGAAGCCTTAAAGATAAAAATTTTGTAAACAATTTGCGTTCCGTAGGAACTAAATGTGTGTAGAAAATAATAACGTTGATTTAAGGCGTTCCGTAGGAACGCTATGTCTTAAGAATATCTACTGGAGAAAAGTCGAAAATAAAACTGAACCCAATTTCTAGCCCTGATTGCAGTGGAAATCCTTTTTGGGTGACTGAGCTTGCCGAAGTTACCAAAAAAGGATTGCAACGAAAAGCAGGACTGAAAGTGAAAGAAAAAAGAGAGCGTACTGCTCCTAAATCATCAACCATTCGTTCACCAAACTGGCGGCTAATCTGGCGGTTCTTTCGGCAATATCATACTCTGGATTTACCTCGGCAACATCTAGCGCGACCAATTTTTCTGATTTCAAAATATGACGATAAAAATGCAGAAAAGTGGCGTCTGCAAAGATGCCATTGTATGCCGTAGCCGAAACTCCGGGCGCAATAGACGCGTTGAAAACATCCATGCAAATGGTGAGGTACAATTGGTCTACCGAAAGAATTAGTTCTTCTATTTGTTGATAGATTTTAGGGAGATTTTCGAAGAAAATTTCGTCTGCAAGAATGTATTTCATCCCGAATTGATGGGCCGTATCGAACAATTTGAGCGTATTAGAATTTCTTTGAATTCCGATGTGCAATGAATGAATTTCTCCTTCTTGGGCGATTTGCCAAAATCCCGTTCCAGAAGTAGCTCCTACTCCATTTTTGGGCTCACGGTTATCAAAATGAGCATCGATATTAATGACGCCAATTTTTTGGTTGGGAAATGCTTTTTTGATGCCAGAATAATGCGCAAAAGTGACTTCGTGACCGCCACCTAACACGATGGATTTTGCGTTATTTTGCAGAATTTTAGAAACTTTTTCGGCTAAATCTTGTTGTGATTTTTCTAAATTTTGGTCTTCGCAAGTGATATTTCCATAATCTAGCAATTGAAAATCTGGAGAAACTACAGGAAAATTGCCCATGTTTTTTCGGATAATATCTGGAGCTTTTGCTGCACCTTCTCTTCCTTTGTTTCTTCTAACGCCTTCATCTACAGAAAAACCGTGTAAAACGAAATTATTCAGTGAAATATTTTCATAGTTCTCCGAAATTTCTACTCGTTGAAAAATCCTGTGATGAAGCGGTGAATCTCCATCGTTACGTCCTTGCCAAATGTTTAACATTATAAAATTTTACTGTTAGTTTGTCATGCTGAAAGCATCTAGACAAAGTTATTCAAATAAATGATTCATAAATTCTAAATTAGGATTTACATTTCTGATTAAATCTAATTTAACATTTCTGTTCATTAGTTTTATTTCTTTTTCTCTTTCAATTGCTTGTTGAATCCCATACTTTTCGTAATAAACTAAAAATTGCACATTATATTTTGCTGTAAAACTGTTCGGATTTAATTTTTCTTTGTGTTGTTTTAGCCTTACTTTGAGATTATTAGTAACTCCTGTATATAAAACTGTTCTATTTTTATTTGTCAAAATATAAGTGTAGAATGTGTAAATTCCTTCAGAAAATCCTTCCATAATCCTAAAATTTTGTTTTGATGCTTTCAGCAAGACAAAGAGCGTGTAATATTTGCATAAAATTAAATAATTCTTTCCCCATCAATATACACTTCACTTGCCATTAAACTTCCTTGGTTGTACAAAATATTTTGAAAATTATCTGTTTCAAAAACTACGAAATCTGCCTTCATTCCTTTTTTTAGAATGCCTCTATCAGTTAAATTTAATGCTTTTGCAGCACGGAAGGTAATTCCTGCCAAAACTTCGGCAGTGCTTAACTTCTGAAAAGTGGCTAAAATGGAAGCTTGGGCAATGAGATTCCCCATCGGTGCAGAACCGGGATTCCAATCACTTGCAATAGCGAGAATTCCGTTGTGGTCTAAAATTTTTCTCGCTGGGGTAAAAGGTTCTCCCAAACCTAAACTTGCACCAGGAAGTGCAACTGCAACAGTTTCTGATTTTGCCAAAAATTCTAAATCTTCATCAATTGTCGCTTCTAAATGGTCTGCTGAAACAGCGTCAACTTCCACTGCAATTCTGGAACTTCCTGCGGTAAATTGGTCTGCGTGAACCGTAATTTCAAAGCCTAATGCTTTTGCTTTTTCTAAAAATTTTCTGCTTTCTTCTGGGTGGAATGCAGATTTCTCAATGAAAACATCTACTCTTTTCGTTAAATTTTCTTCTTTTACTTTTGGTAGAATTTCATCAACAATATATTGTAAGTATTCTTCATTATTTCCTTCAAAATCTTTGGGTTTTAAATGGGCAGAAAGACAAGTTGGAATTAAAGTTGCTTTGGTTTTAGTTTGCGCCTGTTGAATCACACGAAGCATTTTCAGTTCACTTTCTACATTCAATCCGTAACCTGATTTTATTTCGATAGTGGTAATTCCCAATGAAATTAAACGATTGATTCTTTCTAATAATTTTTCTAAAAGTTCGTTTTCGGAAGCATTTCTGGTATGTTGAACACTGCTCCAAATTCCGCCGCCTTTTTCTGCAATTTCGAGGTAGGTTTTTCCTGCATTTCTCATCGCAAAATCATTGGCACGATTTCCACCGAAACAAATATGAGTGTGACAATCTATAAAAGCGGGTAAAACTACAGAGTTGGAGAATTGGAGAGTTGGAGAGTTGGAGAGAGATTGCTTCGTTTTGTTCGCAATGACATCGTAGTTCCCAATTTCTTCAATTAAGTTATCATTATTGATTAAAATTCCGCCATTTTCGATGACTTCTAATTGTTCATCAGAAATTTTTCCTCTTAACGGAAGATGATTAAGGGTAAGAATTTGTTTGAAAGGACCGATGAGTTTCATAATTGTAAAAATAAACAATTTGTTCTTTTGTCTTGATACAAAAGAACCAAAAAATCAAGAATTGAATTCTAAGCTAAAAATTTCAAAATTATTCTAAAATCCCTGAAACTCGCTCCACCACATTCCCAACAATGCTCAAACAGCAGGAATTTTTTAACGAATTATTTCAAAATTTTCTTAACGCCTTCGAATTCTATGTCGTAAATTGAGTAAAAAACAATAAATTTGAAGATATAATTTTAAAAATGCCAGATTTTTTACACGCAGATAAAGAAAATTTCTCTGATGAGGAATTAATGCAGGAAGA
>JAYRDY010000011.1:0-20063 GCA_041909215.1 Cloacibacterium sp.
AATTGCTGAGTTCATCGTTTATTGTTTCTGTTTCTTTAGTCTTAAAAAAGTTGATAATTTTATTAGCAATTATAGGTGTAATAGGAGAGCCACCGTCTTTAATGAGTAATATACTTTCTTCTAAAGATTCTAAAGCATTTTTTTTGAGTAAATATCCGTCTGCACCTGCTTTCAAGGAATTGAAAATATTCTCGTCGTCATCATGTACGGTTAGCATAATGATTTTGATTTCCGGAAACTCTGTTTTCATTCTTTCTACCGCTTCTATTCCTGATATGCCTGGTAAATTAATGTCCATTAATACAATTTCTGGTTTTATAAATGGGTAATCTTTAATGAAAGATTCTGCATTAGAGAACATGCCAACTAAATCGAAATTTTTACTTTCTAAAAGAAGTAATTTTAGGGCTTGATAGAAAATTTGGTTATCTTCTATGAAGGCGATAGAGGTTTTCTTCATTTGTGTATTTATTTATTGATAATTGAAAGGTTGATCCGTTGTTTGAGCTATTTATTAAATTGATTTTTGCGTTAATTAAATTGGTGGCTTTTCTGGCCTTAAGCAACCCAATACCAGTCCCTGGAATGTTTTCTAAGGTATTGAGTCTTACGTATGGCTTAAATATTTTTTCTCTGAATTCAGTATTTATGCCAATTCCGTTGTCTTTAAAGGTAATTATTATGTCTTTCTCAGTTTCTTCTACGGTAACATCTAATTTTTATGTAAAATTATTATTGTAGAGGTATGCATTTTCTGTAATGATTAAAATTATTTTTTCAAATAAGATTGCGTCTGTTTTAATCAAAACTTTTTCTTTGTTTTTGTGTATATTGTACTGGAAATGAAGGTTGTTTTCTTTAAAATTTTCTAAAATATTTTTCAGTAAAGAAATAATTTCTGTTTCTTTTTTTTGTGCTGTAGTTAAGATGATTTTGTTATAATCAAACATATTGTTGATGAATTTTTCTTCTTCTTCAATACTGTGTTTAATTACCGAGAAATATGGTTTTAGTTCATCATAGGTTTTGTTTTCGTTAATGCCGTTTTCAATTTTATCAATAAAAGCATTAAAAATGTAAATAGGAGATTTTAGAAAATGATTAGAGGCTTCACTAAATAGAAAATGGTCTCTAGATTGTTCTTTTAAATTAATTTTAGATTTTTTAAGTTTTTTATTAAGGTTGATTAATTTTTTTGCCTTAGCATTATTATAATATAAGTAAACATAAATTAAACTTAAGATAAGTCCTAAATTACCTAACAAGAGAATTAGATTTGTTTTTTCCGGATGCGGATCTTTGTGAAATGAAGGTAAAAACTGATTGAGTGATGTGTTTTCTAACAGTAAAAATGCGATGGATACAAAATTTACTGTAAACAAATATTTTGTTTCTTTAGAATTGAATAAGAATGTAGAAGCAACAATTACAGGCAAATAATAATAGGATAGTAGCGGATGAGAAAAATAGCAGGATGCAAGAAAAATCATAAAATTTAAATAAAGCATTATAAAAATTTTAGAAAAAAGATAAAGCTTGTTAGAACTAAGATAAAAGCTTATTATGCAGCCCAACATCACTACAATACAAAAAATAGCACTTATATAGTAAGATATACTCAAAAATAAAAGACATTGCAAAAATTGTATTGTCATGTAAACTATTATCAGTCGATTGGTAAATAAAGTTTTTAGGTTTATTTCTTCGCTTACATCTTTTCTTACGCCAGTGTAAACCATTCTGGCGTATTTAAGAAGTAGATATGTTTTTAGTTTATGCATTAGCAATAATGATTTCAAAAGTAGATCCTGTAAAATCGCTTTTGTTTAATTTTATTTTACTATTTATTTTTGTTGAGGCCTGTTTTGCTATAAAAAGTCCTAAGCCACTTCCTAAACTAGATTCTATCTCATTAATTCTGGTAAAAGGATCAAAGATTTTTTTTCTGAAGTCTTCTTTTATCCCAATCCCGTTGTCTTCTATAAATATTGAAATTTGATGGTTTGAGTTTTCTTTTGTATAAATATTTACTACTGGTGTTTTGCTTATATTGTATTTTATAGCATTATCAATAAGGTTTTCAAGAACTATTTCTAATGCAATAACATTGGTTTTTGTTAGTACAGAATCTACATTATTTTCTTTAAGAATTAATGTAATTCTGTTAAGAAAGTTTTTGATAATAAATAAAGGTGTTTTTAGAGAATGTGTTACCGCCATCCCAAAGGGTTGCAATTCTTGGTTTTGACTGGATAATTTATTTTTTATTCTGTATAAATTGGCTTTTATTTTTTTTTGTTTATTTTCCTGATATTTATTTAATAATACATATAAATAGGTAATCGACATTAAATAAAGACATAAGAGTAATAAAAGAACATAGTTGTAAATTTCTAATTCGTTAATCGATAAAACATTAAAACTATATAACTTATCCTTATAAAGGTTTTGTATAATAAATAAAACAGAGCTTTCTAGAATTAAAAAAAATGAGTATTTAAATTCATTATGACCAAAAAATAAGGGTATTGTTACAATATAAGGGATATAAAAATGTGTAAGTGCTATTGGATACCCATACAACATAGAGCTTATGAAAAAAAAGTTCAGTGTACTTTGTGTGCCAAATAATTTTGCCAATAAAATATTTTTTTTCTTAATGTTCCAAAATATATTAATACTTACAAGCAAATAAATAACCATTATACCTTGCCAAAAAAATCCGAAAACGAAATAAATAATTGTTGCTATAACCGATAAAACAAATAATAAAATAGAAACCGAATTAATTACCTGTAACTTATTCTTATCATAAGTATTATCACACAAAAATATATCCTGATTAATCATCCTCAGAATTCTGATTTTATTGATATGAAAAAGAGCACTCATATATTTAAATTTCTAAATCTAACCTGAATACACTCCCTTGTTTGCTGGCTTGCAGAACAAGATTAGAATTCATTTTAAGCGCCGCCAAATGTGCAATTGATAATCCTAAACCACTGCCTTTTACATCTGCAATTTTATTTATTCGGTTAAAAGGTTCAAAAATTTTTTCTTTGTGTTCCTCCGAAATGCCAATCCCATTATCTTGGAAATAAACCGAAGCCTTATGGCCCTTAATAGTAGTATAAATTCTTACTTTTGGCTCCGCAGATTGATTGTATTTTAAACCATTATCGGTTAAACTTTGTATAATAATTTCCAGTAAAGACGCATTAGCGGTTATAATAAAGTCATTAGAAGAATCATTAATTATTTCTGCATTTTTATGATTCAGTAATATAATAGGAGAGGTTTTATTAATTATATTTTTTAAATTAATTTTTTCATAATTGTTTTCAATATTATAAATTGAAGTATATTTTATTAAGTCGTCTGAATATTTTTCATTAAGCAGATTACTTTCCTTAATTAATTTTATGTAATACTCCATGTTTTGTTGAGTTCCATCGCTTTGTAAATTTTCTTTAATCTTATTCAGAAAACTATTAATCACAAATAAAGGCGTCTTTAAAGAATGTGTTGCCGCCATACCAAAAGTTTGAAGCTCACTATTTTGGTTGCGTAATTTATTTTGGGTTATGAATAATTTTTTCTTGAGCTTTCTTAATTTATTTTCTTGATATTGGTTAATAATTACTCCAAGCAAACTCAACCCAAAAATATAGGTAATCATAATAGAAACCATTAAATAAGTGTAGGTTTCAACTTTATCATTAGGGAGCAAGTTTAAATTAGGCAAATATGTTTTACCGTATAACGATTGTATAATAAACAAAGCAATTGCTTGTATAATTAATATAAACTGATATTTAATCTCTTTAATATCAAAAACAAATGGTACAACAGATAAAAATATTAAATAAAAATGATTGAAAACAGTTTGATATCCATGTATCATACTGCTACAAAAAATAAATATAATCACAGACTGAAACCCATAAAATTTACTAAATAAAAGAGAATTATTTTTACTGAGATTTATATACATAAAATGGATAAATAAACTCCAAGCAGCAACTAGAATGAGTTGCCAGTAAAACCCTAAAACAATATAAATAAACAACGTTATTACATTAAGTGTATTCAGCAATATCGCTATTGCGCTCAGTAATTGATGTTTATTTTTGTCTAAGACATTTTCACCATAATTCGTAATCCCTATATTCAATAAACGAAGAATTTTTATTTTAAATATTCTTAGTTTTGTATAGCTTTTTAACATAATATTGGTAAAAATGAGATTTGTAATTTTTTTCTAAAATTAAAAAAAAATCTATAAAATCATTTAATAATTATCAAATTTAAATTTTTATGTTAAATTAAGTTGAAAATAATAAGATATATACTGTTTAATGATATAATAATTCTTTTTATAAGTAATTGATTGGTCATTGTTTATAAAATAAAAAGCCGAAAAACTAAAATATTTTGTTCATCGGCTTAAAACACAAATGATTAAAATTATTTTTTATTAAATTTATTAACTCAAAATTAGAGTATTTTATCCTAATAAAAATTACACTTTTGTATAAATTTATAGCACTTTAGTGTATTTTTTAATTTTCTAAAAAATACGAGAAACTACACAATGCAGTTTCTCGTTTACACAAATGAAGAAAATTTGTTTGTTTTCTTCAATACAAATCTAGGGGTAAAATAATAAAATATATTACACTTTAGTGTAAATATAAGTGCACTTATAGATAAAATTAAAGGGATAAAAGAACACCATTTACCTTCAATAATTGCATCGGTTTAGAAAACCAAAATAATTCAAAATCATCAAAATTTAATTCGTATTTTGACTTTAAATCATTGAAATTTAATGCTTTATTGTTTTTATGTAAAGCAAGTTCATCAATAGTTTCTAACAACCAAATCGCTTTGTTTTTTTCTAGGTTAATGCTAAAAACATTCGTTTTTTCGTGGAAGGTAAGTGTTGCCATTTCCCACGAATTTCCTTTTTTAGATTTAATGAAATATTCTATTAAAGGTTTTGAACTTGTAAAAATGATTTTCGCATTCGGTTTTGTACTGAAATTTTCTTCTTCTAAAAGACAATCGTGGATGTAATCAGGATGAATAGTGGTTTTTGGAATTTTAAAATCAAACCATTCTTGCAGCGGATTTTCAAAACAAATTCCGTGCATATAGTTAAATAAAGATTTTTTCAGTCCAAAACTAAATTTACTATGGTCAATCCCTGTTTTATCTTGAAATTCTACATCATTATTGGCAAAAGTAATCTCTTTCAAATGAGGAACTACCCCAAATTCTTCAGGATTTAATCCAACTGGTGAATGTGCCGTCATCGCAAATTGATGCCAAAAACCGCTCTGTAAAATACCCATTTCGAACATTTGTCTTACCATTTCCAAAGAATCGATAGTTTCTTGTTCAGTTTGCGTAGGGTAACCGTACATTAAATAGGAGTGCACCATAATGCCTGCTTCGGTGAAATTTCTGCAAACTTTGGCGACTTGTTCTACCGTAACTCCTTTATTAATGAGCTTTAACAATCTGTCACTCGCAACTTCTAAACCACCAGAAACGGCTACACAACCCGAAAGTTTCAGTAAAAAACATAAATCTCGGGTAAAATTTTTCTCAAAACGAATGTTCGTCCACCAAGTTACCACGAGTTTTCTTCTCAAAATCTCAAGGGCAACTTCTCGCATCAAAGCTGGTGGTGCCGCTTCATCTACAAAATGAAAACCGTTTTCTCCTGTTTTTTCGATGAGTTCTTCCATTCTGTCCACCAGAATTTTAGCAGAAATGGGTTCATATAATTTGATGTAATCTAAAGAAATATCACAAAAAGTACATTTTCCCCAATAACAACCATGCGCCATTGTAAGCTTATTCCACCTTCCGTCACTCCACAAACTGTGCATTGGGTTGGCAATTTCAATTACAGAAATGTATTGATCTAAAGGTAAATCGGTGTAATCTGGTGTGCCAATTTCGGTTTGTTTGTAGTCGTGTTTTTCAGAATTGTTTTTATAAATTACTTCAGAATTTTCTAGTAAAAAAGTACGTTTGAATTCATTTTTAGATTCAGAAACATTTTGATAGAGTAGTTCTATTGGCAATTCTCCGTCATCAAGCGTTATGAAATCAAAAAACTCGAAAACTCTTTTATCTTTTAACTCTCTAAGTTCTGTATTGGCAAAACCGCCCCCAAAAGCAGTTTTAATATTTTTAAAATGAGTTTTGATGAACTGTGCACATTTAAAAGCAGAGTATAAATTCCCTGGAAAAGGCACGGAAAAACACACCAATGTAGGCTGAATTTCTTGCAGTTTTTTATCTAAAATTTTTAGCGTAATTTCATCAATAAAAGTCTTTTTAGCATTGAGTTTTTGGTTCAATTCATCAAAAGAATTGGCGCTTCTCCCGAGTTTTTCGGCGTATCTGCTAAACCCAAAATTTTCGTCGATATTTTCTACAATAAAGTCTGATAAATCTTCTAAATAAAGTGTAGAAAGATGTTTTGCTTTGTCTTGTAAACCCATATTACCGAAAGCAAATTCCATGTCATCTAAATGATTGAAACGTGATGCTTCAGGTAAAAAATTCATGCTGCAAATTTGCCTTGCTAAAGTTGGCTTTCTGTTTTGTAGAAAGGCAATTACATCATCAATTGTTTTAATGTATTCTTCTCTTAAAGTAAAAATTCTCTGCGAATTTTCGGAAATTTCAGTCTCGTTTTTATCAAATTTTAGCGAAGAAATTTCAAATAAATGTTGTAATCCTTCTTTAGAAAAAAGTTCTAAAATGACTTCAATTCCCAAATCCATTTGATGATTTGGAATGTTTTTGGTGTTCAAAAAACCTTTTAGATACGCAGTTGCAGGATAGGGCGTATTAAGCTGCGTAAACGGAGGCGTAATGAGAAGAATATCTTTCAAATGATAAATTTTTGCAAAGGTAAGATTAATTGATATTAAAAAATATGGATATTTTTTATAAATTCACAAAATGAAAATGAAATGGACATCAATTTTGAGCGGAATAACTTTGTTTTTATCGATTGTTATTCATTCTCAAAGCATTGAAAATAAAGAAGTTTTGCAGCCTTTTTTTCATCAATTACAAAAAAATCAGGTAAATCAGATTCTATTTTTGGGAGATTCTCACATTCAAGCAGATTGGTTAACGGCTTTTTTGAGAGAAAAATTTCAAGAAAAATACGGAAATGCTGGCAGAGGATTGGTTTTTCCTTATGCAGTTGCCAATTCTAATGGTCCAGAAGATTTTACTTCTACAACCAACCAAACTTGGGAAAATTTCAGGTTGGTGTATGAGCAAGATGTTTTTCCGCAAATGGGCGCTTCGGGATTTGTAATAGGCAATCAGAAAGAAAGTTTTTTAGAAATAAAATTTAAAAATCCTGTAGAAACATTTGATAAAGTATTGATTTTCAATGATGAAAAAATGAATAGAGAAGCTTTTCAGCTGTTCAAAGAAAATCAATCTTTAAGCAATTTTGTTACGAAATCAGCAGAAAGAATAAAATATACGGCTTCATCTGGTGAAACTTTCCCAGAATTGGCTTCAAAATTTTACATCACTACTACAAAATTGGTTCAGCTCAATGGAGCTGGAATTAAGAATCCTGCGGAAGGGAATTCTTATCAAATTGATAAAATTTATTTTAATTATAATCCAGATTTTGAAAATTCAATTGAAAAAATTGCTGATTATCAGTTTTCTGGAAATAAAACGTTGGTAGAACTTTCTGCGCCTCAAAATGTTTTTTTAATGAAAACCAATGCAAAAAATGGAAATATATTTTATGGTTTTCAGTTCTTGAAAAATGTAAATAAAGGCGTTGTTTTCAATACGGTGGGCGTAAATGGAGCTACTTATGCAGATTTTCTGAAATACCCGCTTCAAATAGAACAATTGAAATTTCTCCATCCAAAACTGATTGTTATTTCTTTAGGAACCAATGAATCTCTAAGCACGATTACTAAAGAAGAATTTCAAAAAAATGTTTCTCAATTAGTTTCTTCATTCAGAAAAGAGGAAAAAGAGTTGCCAGTTTTGTTGATTTCGCCAACAGATAATGCGCTGAAACCCCTTAAAATAAAAGAAATTGTGACTTGGATTAAAGAAAGTGCTTTGCTAAATAATGTTGCTTTTTTCAATTTATATGAATCGACTGGTGGTGCTGGTTATTTCAAAAAATCAATGAAAAAGAAAGAAGCCAATGCAGATGGTGTACATTTTCTGAAATCTGGTTATGAAGTACAAGCAGAAAAAATTTGGAAAGCATTCTCCGAAAATTTTAAATAAAAATACATTTATTTTTAACCACAAAAGAGACAAAAGATTTCAGTAGTTTATAAGCCTTTTAAAAGAAAAAAAGCTAAATGTTATACTTTTTCCCTTTTGAAGTTCTTGTTTCCAATCGTTTCTTTTGTCACTTTTATGGTTTATTTTTTAATAAATACATTAAAAAGCACTGAATTCTCGGTGCTTTTTATTTTTTAAAACTGTAAATATATTGGTAAAACTTGTTCCGCAGATTTGAAATATCCGTACAAAATTAAAAAAGCAAAGAAGATTACCATATAAATAACTAGCGGAATGCTTTTATTTTTTGAGATAAATTTTTCTGCAACATCATTTGGAATAAGGTGAATTACCATTGCAAAAGCAATCATCCAAAGAACTTCTTTATAATTTTCGTAAAATGGCCAGAAAACTTTTGCATCAAAATTGAAGAGGATTTGGTTAATCATCGTCAGTGCAGCATCAAAATCTTCTGCTCTGAAGAAAATCCATCCAAAACAAACGAAATGGAAAGTGATGATTCCCATCAAGATTTTGTAAATTCTACTATTATTAAAGCCAGAAAATGCTTTTCCTGTAAGCAACATCCAAATTTTGTGAATGCCTAATCCGATTCCATGAATTGCGCCCCAAATAATGAAATTCCAACTTGCGCCGTGCCAAAATCCACCAAGTAACATGGTTGTTAATAAATTGAAATTTGCCGCAATTCCTTTAGAATTTCTCGTAATAATTGCCGGAAGCAAGAAGATTAAAAGCAAAACCAAAGAAATAATTGAGGCATATAAATAACTCAATTTGAATAAATTAACCGACATTAAAAATGCGCCCGCTAAAAATGCAGTTACAAAAATGAATGATGCAATAGAAAATTTACGGTTTCCGCCTAACGGAATGTATAAGTAGTCTTTAAGCCAAGATGATAAAGAAATATGCCATTTTCGCCAAAATTCGGTAATATTTTTACTTTGATAAGGCGACATAAAATTCGCAGGAATTTTGAAGCCTAACCACAAAGCAATCCCAATGGCGATATCACTATAACCACTAAAATCACAATAAATAACCATTGCGTAGCCATAAACCGCGAACAAATTCTCTAAACCTGCGTGTAAAGAAGGCGTATCAAAAATATAATTGACTAAATTAAGAGTAATGTAATCTGAGATGACTAATTTCTTAATCAATCCTGAAATAATCAGATAAAAACCCATTGCAAAATCTCTTTCGGAGAGTATGTAAGGTTTGTTGATTTGGGGTACAAAATCGTGCGCTCTTACAATCGGGCCCATCATCAGTTTTGGGAAAAACGACAAGAAAAGCAGATAATCGGTGAATTTATTGGCAGGTTTAAAATCTCCTCTGTAAACATCTATGGTATAACTTAGGTTTTCAAAAGTGAAAAAAGAGATCCCAATAGGCAATATAATGTTGAGCGGATGAAAATCTGTGCTGAAGATTTCATTAGAAAATGTAATGAAGAAATTGGTGTATTTATAGTAAAATAGCAAAGCTAAATTAAATATGATGCTAAGTATCAAAATCCAGGTTTTGCCTGATTTTGATTTGGTTTTAAAAATAGCATTCGATAGCAAATAATTTACTAATCCAGAAATTACAACCAATAATACAAACCAACCGCTCGCTTTGTAAAAGAAATATAACGAGAAAAACGTGAAAACATATCTTCTCGCAGCATGATGATGTCTTAATAAAAAGAATAAAACAATGAAAAGCGAGAAGAAATAAACAAAAAAACCATTGTTGAACAACAAAGGATTTTTGCTGTCATATAAAAACTGTTGAAAGAAAGCATTCCAATCAAAAGTAGAGAAGAGATTTTCTAATGTTTTCATTGGTTTACTTCGGTTTTTGTTTTATAGTTTTTATAGTCTTTCATGATGGCTTTAAAAAGTCTTTCAGCAAGAATGTCAGCTCCTTTAGCATTGGGATGTACGTAATCTTTGTTCGCCAAAGGCGGGTTTTGCGAAGCCCAATTTACGATAGAATTTTCACCACCCATCGATTCATAAAGGTTGAAGAATGCCAAATGATGATCATAAGCCAATTTTGCCTGTGTTTCTAATACATTAGGCATTCCGATTGCAGTTTTATAAACTCCATCATAACGGAAGGCTCTGTCTGCGCTGCTAACCAGCAAAATATCCGTTTTAGGAAAAGCTTTCACAAATTTTTCTAAAACGGGCGACATATTTTTGGTGTAGTAAGAATAATCTGTATCATTTGGTCGGAAGAGAAGGTTAACGCCATACTGCATCACAATTAAATCATAATGATGTGCGTTTTGCACCGCTTGTAAGAAATCTTCATCAATTTTCTTAAATTCCACACCAGTAATTCCTCGGAAAGAATAATTATCTAAAATAATTCCGTTTTCCGACTCAAAACTTATTCCATAAAATGGAGTAGTAGCGGTATTTGATTTGATTTGAAGAGTAGGCATTGCTGTAGAAGAAAGCAGTTGCTCATTCACGAGTTTGTTTCCGTTGAGAAGCGTTGGTTTTCCATCAACTAAAATATTTCCGTTAGAAGCATTTCCGTAGATTAAATATTTTTGAAGGGGAAGAGGTTTTGTTTGGGTTTTATCTATGTAAAGACCGTTACCGTAACCTGTGAAGCTAAAACCAGAAATGTACATATTTTTAGCCCCTTTATCAGTAAAATTAATGGTTTTCCAGCCAGAAGATTCTACAGAAGCAGTTTGTCTAAAACCGCCTACATTGGTGCTCATAGAAAGAAAACCTACGCCATAACCACCAAATTCTTGTTGCAAAAGCTTTCTGAGGGTTTGGGTAAGCAAATCTCCTTCAATCATACTATCACCGAAATAAGCAATTCTTATTTTCCCTTTTTTTGTAGTTTTTAATTGATGTAGCTTTTCAGAAAAAATAGAAAGAGCATTAACACTATCGCCTTTATAAAAATTGGTGATAAGTTCAGGTTTTTTGTAGAGTTCAAAATCCTTTACCCAATTATTTTGTTCAGCATTTTGATTATTGATAGTAGTCTGGGCAAAACTTCTACTTTCGCTTTTATGAAATAAATCTGTAACTAAATTAACCTTATCAAAAGGTTCCCATTTGATGTTGAAAGCATAGCTTAGAACAGATAACGTAAAGTAAATAAAAAAGCAAATGGAGATAAGAGTCACCACTCGCCAATTTCTATTATTGTGCATAAATTTTTTAGAGGATTTCGGCCGCTAATTTAAGTACATTTGTAATGATACACAATAACTTTTTTATAAAAAAAGCTCCCGATTTTCAGGAGCTTAATTTATGTAATTTTGAGGTTTTATTAACTAAAATTAGTTATGCAATTGGTACTTATTGATGATAAGGTTTAGCCTTCTCATCCATTCTTGTGGCTGTGTAGAGTAGCCTGCAGAAGCAATGGCTTTTACCCATGCAGAAAAATCATTAGTCCCTTTTAAAGCGGTATAATATTTTTTTTGGGTAAGAAGTTTACAAAACGCTTCGTAACTTTCTTCGGTAGAACTAAATTGTTTGTATTTAGAACCGATGTTGTTTTTCCCTACGATACCGAAATGATTATTTAATTTTTGAGAATTCTTGCTGCTGCCACCTCCAGATTCTACAAAAGCAATCGCAAGGATAATAGAACTTGGGATTCCGTATTTTGCAGACAGGTTTTGTGCTAGAGTTTTGTTATTTTCTATGTAGCTGTGTTTCTGTGCATAAATAGGTAAAGAAACAAAACTTAATACCAAACTCAAAATTACAATTCTTACGTAACTGAATGGTTTCTTCATAATTGTATGTTTGAAATTTTATGTTGCAAATTTACCCCAATACAATCCTAAAGCCTAATTTTTAACAAATAATAACGCCTTTTTTAAGGAAATAGCTGTTTTTGTGTTAAAGTTTGTTAAAATTTTGGATTTGTGGCTTTAATGAATTAAACCATATTTTTGAAATAAGAAAACCGCCTGATAGAGCGGTTTTCAAAGATTTTTTATTGTTATAAAGGTTTAAAAGCTAAACCTTGTTCTTTTAACAAGATTTCTTCTTGTTCTTTATAATAGCCTGTGTCTAACTTTTCTTTAAGAGCTGCAAAAGCTTCTAAAGTTTCATTAATTTCTGCATCTGTATGAGAAGCTGTTGGGATTAATCTCAACAAGATATTACCTTTAGGAATTACTGGATAAACCACTACAGAGGTGAAAATTCCGTAATTTTCTCTTAAGTCTTTTACCAATAAAGTAGCTTCAACAGGAGAACCTTGTATAAAAACTGGTGTTACACAAGTATTGGTATCTCCCAAGTTATAACCAAGATTTTTAAGTCCAGATTGTAATTTATTTACGTTTTCCCAAAGTTTTGCTTTAATTTCTGGTCTGCTTCTAAGAAGTTCTAATCTTTTTAAACCCCCAATAACCATTGGCATGGTAAGAGATTTAGCAAAAATCTGAGATCTTAAATTGAATTTTAAATATCTAATGATTTCTTTATTCCCTGCAACAAAAGCTCCAAAACCAGCCATTGATTTAGCAAAAGTAGAGAAGTAAACATCTATTTCGTCTTGGCAACCTTGTTCTTCACCAGCACCAGCACCAGTTTTACCTAGAGTACCGAAACCGTGAGCGTCATCAACCAATAATCTAAAGTTGAATTTCTTTTTAAGTTCAGTAATTTCTTTTAATTTACCTTGTTGGCCTCTCATCCCGAAAACCCCTTCAGTAATTAATAAGATACCACCACCGTTTTCTTCGGCTACTTTGGTTGCTCTTTCTAAGTTTTTCTCAACAGAAGCCATATCATTATGTCTGTAAGTAAAACTTTTACCCATGTGTAATCTTACTCCATCAATAATGCAAGCATGCGAATCTGCATCATAAACAATAACATCATGTCTATTTACTAAAGCGTCTATAATAGAAACCATTCCTTGATAACCAAAGTTGAGTAAGTAAGCTGATTCTTTCTGTACAAATTCTGCTAACTCTTTTTCTAGTTTTAGGTGGTTGTCTGTTTCACCAGACATTGCTCTTGCGCCCATAGGGTAAAACATACCGTATTCTGCAGCAGCTTTTGCATCTGCCTCTAAAACTTCTGGATGGTTACAAAGTCCTAAATAATCATTAGCACTCCAAAAAATTACTTCTTTTCCTTGAAATTTCATTCTTGGGCCAATTGGGCCTTCTAATCTTGGGAAAATAAAATACCCTTCACCATAATCAGCAAATTGACCTAATGGCCCGGGATTTTCTTTAATTCTTTCAAAAATATCTTTCATCTTTTGATATTATCTAAATAGTAAATTGTATAATTCTAAAAAAATCAGATGCCTTAGAATGACACCTGATGTTATATTTTTATTTAATGTATTCTGTTTTGAAAACTTCATCATAATTGTGAACACAGTTGTTGATAAAGCCTTGTTCTGCCATCCATTTGTCACTATATACTTTAGTAATATATCTAGAGCCGTGGTCTGGGAAGATAAGTACTACTAAATCGTCTTCTTTAAAAGGATTTGCGTTTGCATATTGTCTTAAAGCTTGTAAAACGGCGCCAGTAGTGTAACCGCCCATTATAGCTTCTTTAAGAGCTATTTCTCTTGTGCAATAAGCACTCATTTCATCATTTACTCTTACAAAATGATCTACTTTATCAAACAATAAAGCGCCAGGAATTAGGTTTTTGCCTAAACCTTCAATTTGGTAAGAATGTATTTCTGAAGCATCTATTTTGCCTGTTTCGTGGTACGTTTTAAGAATAGAACCATCAGCATCTACACCAATAACTTTAATGTTAGGATTTTGTTCTTTAAGAAATTTAGCAGAGCCAGAAAGCGTTCCGCCAGTTCCTGTACAAGCAAAGATATGGGTAATCTTCCCTTCTGTCTGTTCCCAAATCTCAGGCCCAGTAGTAGAGTAGTGTGCATCAATATTTAATTCATTAAAATATTGATTAATGTAAATTGAGTTAGGGGTTTCAGCAGCAATTCTTTTAGCTACTTCATAATAAGATCTAGGGTCGTCTGCGGGTACAGATGCTGGGCAAACGTAAACAGTAGCACCTAAAGCTTTAAGATAAGCAATTTTTTCTGGCTTGGTTTTATCGCTTACCGATAAAATACACTTATAACCTTTAATAATACTTACCATTGCTATAGAAAAACCAGTATTCCCTGATGTGGTTTCTACTATTGTAGCACCAGGAGTTAAAAGACCTTTCTTTTCAGCAGCTTCTATAATATGGAGTGCAATTCTATCTTTTGTAGAATGACCTGGGTTATAAGATTCTATTTTAGCATAAACTTTTGCAGGTATATCTTTAGTTACGTTATTGAGTCTAACTAAAGGTGTATTGCCTATTAACCCGAGAATGTTATCAAAAACGTTCTTCATTTTCTTCTTTTTGTCTCTAATAAAAACTATTTGCAAAAATACAAAAAAATCATATATTTTTATAAATTTTAACTAATAAATTGTCTTATATACTTTAAAATATGATTTTTATCATTCTTATAAAGTGAATTTTTTGTCAAAAAACTTGCCAAACAAGCGTTTAATTTTATTGATTTTTAAATTTTATTAAAAAAATCTTAATTCTTACTCATAAAATCGTTTTTTGAAAATAAAAACTTAATTTCGCAGAATTGTAATTTTTAACATACTTATGAAGAATTGGACATTCAAAAAATGGAATACCATTTTGGGTTGGGTGGTTTTTGCGATAGCATTCATTACTTATTTATCTACTATTGAACCAAATTTTAGTTTTTGGGATTGTGGTGAGTATATCTCGTCTGCAGTAAAATTAGAAGTTACTCACGCGCCTGGCGCAGCACTTTTTCAGTTAATGGGGGCAGTAGCAGCCATATTTGGATTTGGTGATCCTAGCAAATATTCGGTAATCATCAATGCAATGTCTGCTCTTTTTAGTGCGTTTACCATTTTATTTTTATTTTGGACAATTACCCATTTAGTAAGAAGACTTTTAAATAAAGATTTTGAAGACGTAACCGTTTCAGACGAAATTTCCATTTTATTTTCTGGTCTTATTGGTGCTTTAGCCTTTACATTCTCAGATACGTTTTGGTTTTCGGCGGTAGAAGGAGAAGTTTACTCTATGGCATCTATGTTTATTGCGCTTTTGGTTTGGTTAATCACCAAATGGGAGAATGAGTTTCATGATGCAGATAACCAGCGATGGATTATCTTAATATTCTTCATCACGGGACTTTCTGTTGGGGTACACATGATGGTGATGTTAGCAATACCAGCAGTTTGTCTTATTTATTATACAAGAAATTACGAACTTACATGGAAGTCCTTCATTATAGCTAACCTGATAACATTATTTATTCTAGGACTTGTATTTAAAGGTATTTTTCCTATTATTATGACGTTATTTGGAAAATCAGAAATTTTCTTTGTTAACGGCATTGGTTTACCATTTCACTCTGGTACAATAGTCGCATTTATTATTTTATTTGCATTGATGTATTTTGCACTTTCCTATGCTAAAAAGTCTAAGAATAAATTATATCAAACCATTGCACTTTCTGTAATTTATATGATTATTGGTTTTTCTTGTTGGTTAGTTATCCCCATTAGAGCGAATGCAAATCCGCCAATGAACCTTAATGATCCCGATAACGCCATCGGAATGCTAGATTATTACAATCGTGAGCAATATGGAGATTGGCCAACTTCTTACGGACAAAACTACACCGCATATTTAGACGATTATGGGATTGAAAGAAATGATGATGGGAGTTATAAAACGCAAAAAACAGGTGATGTTTATGAAAAAAATGATAAAACAGGCAGATATGATATTGTAGGAGAACGTTTTAATTATGTTTATGCTAAAGAACATGTTAGTATTTTCCCTAGAATGTTTAATGAAGACGAAACCGTGATGAGCAACTATATTACCATGTATGGCGCTCCTGATTTTGAATTCAATTATGATAATGAAGATAATGCAAACAATCCTCAAGCAAAGGAAGTTTTTGATGAACTGAGAAAAAAATTTGAGGAAGGTAGCATGACTTTAGACGACTATAAAGAAGCCAGAAAATATGACTTAATTAAAGTACATAAACCTACTTTTTCTCAAAATCTTAACTATTTTGCTACTTTTCAGGTAGGATATTATTTTGTGAGATATCTCTTCTGGAATTTTGTAGGAAGACAGAATGATTTAGAAGGTCATATGGAAAACACCAACGGAAATTGGGTTTCAGGGATTTCTGCAATAGATGATTTACAATGGGGCAGCCAAAAAGATATGCCTGCAAAATTTAAAAATGAAAGTACAGTTTATTTCTTCTTTTTGCCATTAATTTTAGGACTTTTAGGGGCTTTTTTCCAATTTAATAAAGATTTTGGCAGATTTTGGGCAATACTTTCACTATTTGTTCTTACCAGTATTGGGATTATCTTCTACACAGGGGTAAAACCTTTTGAACCAAGAGAAAGAGATTACGCAATGGTGGGCAGTTTCTACGCATTTGCCATTTGGATTGGCTTTGGTGCAGCATCTATTTTATGGTTTCTGCAAGAAAAAATTAAATCTAAATCAGCTACTTGGGTTACAGGTATTGTTTTGTTAGGTATTCCGCTGATGATGGGCTTCCAGAATTACAATTCTCATGACAGAAGTGGTAGATACACAGCTTATGATTTTGCTTATTCATCCTTAAAATCTTTACCAAAGAATGATATTTTCTTTGTTTATGGAGATAATGATACGTACCCAATTTGGGCCATACAAGAAACAGAAAAGTTTAGAAGTGATGTAAAAGTGGTGAATTTCACCTTATTGGGAACCCCTTGGAATATAGACCAAGTAAAACGCAAAACTTATGATGCAATGCCAGTACCATCAATGCTTAATCATGAAGATTATAGAGATGGAACTAATGACCAAGTTGTAGTGCTAGATGCTGATGATTGGAAGAATTTTATTCAGAATAATGTTGATGCAGGAGTTCCTGAAGAAGTTTTTGCTTCATTCAAAAAATACATGGTTCAGGATTCTATGAATATAAAAGATGCGGTAAAATTCTTGAAAGTAAAATCTCCACAAAAAGATGCTGTTTTAAAATTGCTTTTTGGTGAAGACAAGTTCGAGAGATTTAATTTCTTACCCGTTTCTAAGTTTGTTTTACCTGTAAATAAAGCCAATGCAGTAAAATCAGGTATTATTTCTGCTAAAGATTTACCCAATACAGTAAATTCAATCACCATTAATTATAAAAAGAACAACATGTTCAAAGCAGATTATATTTTGATGGATATTTTGGCAAATTTCGACTGGAAGAGACCAATCAATTTTTCTGTTGGTGGTATTTATGATAATCAGAATATATTTTTCCTCAATAATTATCTTCAGTTTGATGGGTTCAGTTATCGTTTAGTTCCTATTAAAACAGAGGAAAGAGAAGACGGAGAAATGGGCAGAGTAGATGCTGATGATTTGTATAACATTGTTAAAAATTACAGATGGGGCAATTTCAAAGATTTGAAGGTACATTTTGATGAAACTTGTACACAAAACATCCCAAGTTACAGAAGTTCGGCAAGTAGAGCTGCAGAAGCTTTAATTCTAGTGGGTAAAAAAGATAAAGCTTTAGAAGTTTTAGATTTGGCAAATAGAGAAATCCCGATTGAAAAATACAACGATCCTCGTTCGTTAAGCTCAATAGTTTATGGTTACATTGTTGCCGGACAAGAGCAAAAAGGACTGAAATTAGCAGAACAGCTTAAGAAAGATATCTTCCAAGAATATGATTATTATTTGAGTTTAGATAAAAAAGAACAACGTTACGTTAAAAAACAAATGGCAACACAGCCTGTTCTTTATTCTTTAGTGGTTGGCGCAGTTTGCGATGCTTATAATAAAGTTGGACAAAAAGATAAAGGTTATAATTACTTAGTAAAATCTATTGACCCGATTGATAAAAGATTTAATGATTTTATAAGCTCACTGAAAATGTTAGGAAAAGAAAAAGCCTACAAAGAAGCAGAAAACGTAAGAAAAGTAACTCCTTTTTACACGTATTTATTTGAGATTATGAAACCATATGATTCTACTTATCCTAAAGAAAAAGAATCGCAAATCACAACTCAGATTATGCAGGCTACAGAATAAAAACTTTTTAATAAATCCAATCAAAACCGCTTCAATTGAGGCGGTTTTTTAATGTAAAATGTTGACCAATACTAAAATTTGCTCAATTCTTTGGTTAAAAAATTTATTTAAAACTATCTTTGTGAAAATTTAGAAAAAATATGTCAGAAAATTTACAGAAATATTCTAAACTCCCAATATTTGCAATTGTTTTTACTTTTTTAGTAAAATTACTTTTTTTGTTAACGCATCACATTCAAGAAGACGCCTTCATTACTTGGAGAGTGGCTCAAAATCTTTTAGATTATGGAGTAATTGGCTTTAACGGAGATACCAAAATATCTGCATCAACAACGCATTTGTATGTATTTGTATCTTATCTGTTTAATTTACTTTTAGGTAAAGAAAATTTTATTTATCCGTTATTGATGTTCAATTCTTTGCTCTTTACATTTGGCAGTTTTTTCTTATCGAAATTAATTCTTAAAAGTCCTGTTCAACAAGCTTTTTTCATATTTCTGTTTGGGATGTTACCACCAGCCATCAAAATTTCTATTTTGGGTATGGAATATGGAATTTTATTTTTCCTTGAAATGGCTTTGCTCTATTTTGGCTTCAAACAAAACAAAATTTGGGCGCAAATTTTATTGCCCATTCTTATACTTTTTACTAGATTAGATACGGTTATCTTTTTAGGAATTGTCTTTTTAGTAGATCTATTTTGGAACAAAAAAATACGTTGGTTTTATATCTTAGGAGGTGTTTTAGGTGTTGCGGTTCTTATGAGTTTCAACTGGTTTTATTTTGGTGAATTGGTTAATAACACCATCAAAGCCAAAAGCGCTACTTATGCCAAAACCTTGAGCGCTAGATTGCAATGGCAATATTTTTTAGCCAATTACGGAAATTATTGGGGAATGTTAAAAATCCCTGGCAACTTCAATCCGTTTACGATTTTAGTTCTAATTTTTGAATTGTTATGCTTTATTTATTTGGTGTCAAAAAAAGAAAGCAAAAATGTTTTTATTTGGATCATTTTCCTTTTTGCTTGGGCAAAACAGATTATTTTTATCTCACAAAGAAGCTATTTCGATTGGTATTATTGGGTACCACAAATTTTACTTTTTGCTATTGTTTTGGTTTTTATTTTAGAACAAAAAACGCAGAAAACTTTTTGGCTTTCTCTGCTTATAATTTTTTACATCTTACCAATGGTTGCCTTCCAGACCATACATTCTATCGCTACAGGAAACGGAGAATGGAATTACAGAAGAAGCATTGGGCTTTTTCTGAAAGACTATGAAAAAGACAAAAATCAGTATATTTTACTTGAGCCTGCAGGTTACATTCCGTATTTCTCTGGTTTAAAAACAATAGATGAAGTGGGTTTAGTAGATGCTGGTGTACAACTAGAAATCAAAAAAGATAAAGCCAATTACTGGCGAAATACCGTTGAACACAGAAAACCAAAATATTTATTATCTCCTAAAGACTTATTTAAAGGGAAAGACTCTGCATTTTATAAGAAAAATTATAGCCTTCTTAAAGAATATAGAGTAGAAAACAATTTGAAATCTGAGAATAAAATTCTTGAAAAAATTTATAAGTTAAAACCCTCAGGAA